>JAPZAV010000113.1 GCA_027460465.1 Candidatus Methanoperedens sp.
TATTGAAAATTAGTGATTGAATCTGATTTTTTAGCGTTTGTAGCTTAGGCTATATAATTTTCCCTTCAATTATTTATATCCAATGAGCTTTGAAACGGGATTTTTCTGAATTCAGGTTTCATCATAATAAAATCTTGTTATCATTATGGCTTGAGTTCTTCTTCCGGTTGAAGTGGAGAAGATATGTTTTTCATGGGAAATACAGATAATAGAATGCTTCCATTATTTATAATATCCCCTGCTCTTACAAGAATTTTTTGGTCTCTCTACGCGCATATTTTTAAAAAAGATTATTTTGCATTTCAGTGGGTTTACAATTAACGAAAAAGGAAATTATCCTGATCCAACCCAGCTTAAATCAACTGACAAAGGGTCAGGATTTCGAAAAATTGAAATCCACCTTAGCAGGCTCTTGCGAACCAGTTTTGGCTTCAAAGTATGGTTTCTTTGTTAACCCCATTTCTTGAGCAACTATGTTTGCTGGAATTGTATTGATAGCGATGTTGTAATCCCTCACAGCCTCGTTATAGCGCTGCCGCTCAACTGCTATTTTGTTCTCGGTATTGGCAAGCTCATCCTGCAGCGCAAGAAAATTTTTGCTCGCTTTGAGATCCGGGTAATTTTCAACTACCGCAATAAGCCTTCCAAGAGCATTCTCAAAATCACCCGCGGCGCTTATCTTATCCTCTCGCGTGCTTGCGCTCTGCCACCTGCTCCTCATCTCGGTAACGTCAGTGATCACTTTCTGCTCAAATGATGCATACCCCTTCACCGTATTTACAAGATTCGGGATCAGATCCATGCGGCGCTGGTACTGCACCTCCACCTGCTGCCACTTTGCCTCCACACTGTTGTCCATTGTAATGAGGCTGTTATATGTTGCAACATACCAGATTATCGGTACAAGGATGATCAGTAAGATGATCCCGATTTTAATATATTTCTTTCTTTTGAGTTCTGCATTAATTGTTTCTGTATCTCTTATATCCGTTATTGGCATATCTCAGTCCTCTTATATGTTTGGCATTTTCTGTCAGTTTTATTGTTTTCTTTCGATTTGATCCATAATTGTCCCTATGGAAGTAAGTATCTTGATTAGTTCTATTATATACTGCTCTTTATCTTTCCTGAATTTAGCTTTTCCACGCCGTATATCGTAGATTTCTTTTAAGACCTGCACGTCTATACTGTATCCTTCTGAAACAACTTTGAACATATCCTCTGTGTCGCTATAATGTAAATCCTTGAAATATATCAAGCCGCCAATAATTGGCATCAGTGTTGGAATAGTCGATAGGATGAGAGTTTCAAGATGCCTGCCCCTGAATTGAAGATATTCTTTGCGAAGATGTATGAGCTTGGAGCGAAATTCAAACTCAAGCTGGTGGCGCAGGTGTTCTTTTGATATCTGTATATCCTTCAGGAAATCTTCACCAGAGAGTATTTTGTGGTGCTGCCTGATATTCAGGAACTCAATGGGAAACACATCTACTCCGTCCATGAGTTCTTCTTTTGTGAAAACGAAGGGGATCTTCTTCAGCTTCTTGAGTCTGCGTAAACTATCAAAATCAAGAGTATTGCAGATTGCCAGGAGATTCCTCTCATCACCTGCATAATATTCCGCCAGCGTTACCAGATTTTCTTTAAGTATTTCTTTAATTTTTTCAGTCTCTGTTGTCATAATATCTCCTTATTACCATTTTCCTGAATGCCCTCCGCCGCCGCTGTGCCCGCCGCCAAAGCCTCCTCCCCCATGGCTCCCACCTCCAAATCCCCCTCCAAAGCCTCTACTGCTTCTTCCTCCGCCGCTACCTCCTCCTAACTTGACAATAATGAAAAATATGAAGAACATGAAAAAAACCTCCACAATAATCGTGAAGATTTTTGTGAATATCCACGGAGAATAAATTACAATAAAGATTGAAATCGCATAACATACCAGCTTTAATACCAATCTTTTCTTCTCATTATCTTTGTTATATTTTTTTACTTTTTCAAGTTTTGCTTCTTTTTCAGCCTCGGTTAAATGCCATCTCGAATATGTTTCGCAGAATTCATCTTTATCTTTTATACGGTAATATAGTATCACACAAATAATAAGGATTGAAAAGGCTGCAAATAATACAAGTCCTTCGTTTGTGCCCCCCTCGTATCTTGATACAACCCTCGGCTCGTTTTCAACCAGCCCCTTTATTTCCAGTACTGCTTCGTATAGCCCTTCTCCATACTCCCCATTCTTGAAATTCGGCTCCAATATCTCGCGCCCTATCCTTCCCGCCCTCGCTGCATTTATGATACTTTCGAGCCCGTACCCTGTCTCTATTTTGTATTCTCTTTCATTCTTTGCAACAAGGATCAATAACCCGTTGTCATTGCCCTTTTTACCTATCCCCCATTTTTCAAAAAGCTTTACAGCGTACTCTTCCACGCTCACCCCCTGAAGCGAATCAACAGTCACTATGGCGATTTCAACAGTTGTATCTTTTTCTATTGCTGTGATCTCGTTATTTAAGCGCGCAATATCGCCTGGGCTTAGCATGTTTGCAAAGTCGTTGACATATCCAGCAGGTGAAGGATACTCGACGGCATTGGCTATGGGAATAAATATCAGAAATAGAAGAATAATTTGTAAACTTTTCAGTTTCACATTCTTACCACCCGATTTTATCAATTCTTGTCGCTCTCAGGCAATTATTGATACAATTTAAATAGAAAACAAACTGTATATAAATCTTTGCAGAAGCTCCTTTTTAAGACCTGGAGAGGGATGTCTTGAGATGCGAAAAAAAAAATAAAAAAAAAAGAAGTTAAACCCTTACCTTAGATCGTGGTGGATAAGGACGTATCCAGACTGGCATCGTTCAGCATTGCATCCAGGTTCTGGATATCTTCATCGACCCCGAACACATCTTCGCCCGTCGAAGTAGCAGGGGTTCCGCCCGGGGATACGGTGGTCTCAACAGGGGAGATCGTAGTCCCTACCGGGGAGACCGTGGGAGACTCTCCCTGCTTGCCCACGCATCCGAGAGCCAGTGCTGCAACCACAAGCACAAGTATGATATAAACACTTTTCATGTTTTGATCCTCCTTACTCAGTTACCTGATAATGTGCTGGTAGCGCCGCCTTCGATCTTCACTTCTCCACGCGAGAGCTTCCTGAAGTCACGGACAAATTCCAGCACCTGCTTGCTTGCATCCTTCAGGCTCTTGATTGTAGACCTCTGGGACTTATCTGCCTGAAGCAGAAATTCCCTTGCTGCCTTGGCATCTGTTACCGTGCCGTCATTCGCGAACCCGCTGTGGGTATTGAACATCTCGACGGTCTTTTCCTGATTGGTCGTGGCTTCCTGGACAAGTTCTTTGAAGCGTGCTTCATCGTTCTCAAGCTCTTTTGTATCAATGCCTTTATCCTTCAATCTCTGGGTCGCAGCATCCATCCTCACAGTAACATTATCTGTCTTCGTGATGAACTGGTCTATTCTATAGTTGAGCACTATACCCACATAGTAGCGCGTCTCAAGTCTGATCTTGACCCAGATCTCTTTTAGCTCGCTGTGCGCAGCTATAAGCTCCCTGTATGTCGTTGCAGACTGGACATTCGCCTTTATCTTTCCAAGCTGGGCTATATGGTCATCTATATTCCTGGATGCATCGAATGGAATAATGCCTTTATTCTCACGCAGTTCCACCCTGTACTTCAGGACTTCAAGATGTGCAACTGTATGATCAATCAAACTTACGAGATAGTCTTTGGCTTTGAGTTTGAGTTCATCGCTCTCATTTAAATTCCTCAATCTCTCTCTGACTTTTTCGAATCGATCTTTTGCATCCTCGAATTTCTTCTTTGTATTCTCATATTTCTCAGTAATCTGCTTGTACTGCTCTTTATCTTTTTCATACTGTTCAGCCGGCGACTGCGCAGCAACAACGCCAGAGAACAGGCTCAGTACTAACATCGCTGCAATGAGCGAGGGCATCATACCGAGCCGGGTTCTATTTTTCATATCAGTTCCTCCTTCATTTGTATCAACCGCGTCATAACAGCGATTGCTTACCCAATACTATAATGATCGAATAGATAAATATACTTTTATGCACCAAAAGAATAAAGTTTTATTAGGGTTGATAATCCTTTACAAACCTTTATAATGCGTTTTTTAACTTTACACTAAACTATATATATCATATTTTCAAGATTAGAACATGTGTTCAGGAAAAGGTATGCGTTATTAGTATCTTTAATATTGATCAGCCTGGCTGGAAGCGCACAGGCAGCGATAGTTAACGGCACCTTTTACGAATGGTCTGATTTTGAAAAACCTCTTAAAAATGTTCTTGTGGAGGTAGAGAAAAACTCCACTCTGATAAGCTATAAAGTCTTAACCGACGGCACTTACTCGTTTGATCTTTCACCAGGAAATTATTCCATCAGGGGTAAATATTACCGTAACAGCGTGCTTGATCTGATAGGTGAAAGGAAAATAACCGTAAATGAGGCAGATAGATTCAGAGAATTCGATATTCTGCTTTTTCCACCTACTGACTCGGAGAACGAATATCTGGGCGATATCAATCTGACCGAAGATCTGGAATTGAAAAGGGAGACTGATCCTGCCCCCTATCTGGTGATCATATCCATAATATCGCTATCTGTTTTGATCATCTACTGGATAAAAAAGAAAACAGGTTTAAAAGAAACGGCCCCTCTGCCCGTGGAGCCAGAAAAAACAGAGAGCACTATAAAAAAAGAACTTCCTGATGACCTGCGCAACCTCCATGATCTGATCCTGAAAGCTGGTGGAAGAACCACACAGAAAGAATTGAGGAAAAAACTGACTTGCTCTGAGGCAAAGGTCAGTCTGATGCTTGATGACCTTGAAACCAGGGGATTGATCAGGAAGATCAGGAAAGGACGGTCTAACATCATAATCTCGGAGATTCAGCAAACCGGATCACAGTGATTTTTCAAGCACGTAAATTCGCCTCGTCAGGCTCCTGTGCACACGCTGCAGATGGCTCTCAACTTTCCTGAAACCTGTTTTTTCTGCGAATAATCCGATCTCGCGTTCTGATATGAACACCGCGCGCTTCCCGTTTTTCAGCACCCTGTATATCTCATTCAGTGAACACTCAAGCAGGTGATCAAGGGAGCGTGCTTTTATGGCGGCGGACCTGCCATAAGGTGGGTCAGTTACAACCGCGTCCACACTTCCATCCCGAAGCGCCATTTTGCATGCATCCTGGTACATCAGGAAATATCGGGCATTGTAATGTTGGAGATTGGTTCTTGCACCTGAGAGCAGCTTTCGCTGGACATCTCCTCCCATGACATTTATGCCGATCAATCCTGCCTCCACCAGGATACCTCCTGTCCCGCAGAAAGGATCCAGCAGACATTCTCCCGGTTTTGCCATATTCACAAGTGCCCGTGCTACCCTGGGCATCAGGACCCCGGGATAGAAAA
>JAPZAV010000114.1 GCA_027460465.1 Candidatus Methanoperedens sp.
TCGCTGGCGTCGTGGCATTTTGGCTGGCTGCCACAGAAAAGGCTACATCGTGGTTCGGGGCAATTGAGCGCATCAACTTTTACGGTTATCATCTATGGGTGGTGGTGCTAGCCATCGTCCTCTTGCGGGAGGATAAAAAGCCGGGTGAGTTCAGATGAACCTGGCAGAGTATTCTAGTTGTGATGGTGTTGCTCTAGCTGATTTAGTTAGAAGACGAGAGTTGTCACCGAAAGAATTGGCGCATCTTTTTGTAGAAGCAGTAGAGAAGGTCAACCCCAGGATTAATGCTGTCATAGAGGTCTATTCCGACCGCATTGAAGAGCTGGATGATCGCGCAATCTCTACTGGTCCATTCGCCGGGGTGCCGTTCTTGATGAAGGACATCGGAGCTGGCGAAAACGGACGGCGTCAAGAGTGGGGATCCAGGCTCATGAAGGGACACGTAGCCGACAATGACTCATTCTTGACCGCGCTTTTCAAGAAAGCAGGTTTGACATTGCTAGGACGTTCAACAACACCGGAATTCGCCCTGGGAATCTCGACAGAGTCGGCGCTAATGGGTGCGACGCGCAATCCCTGGAATATGGAGACCATGGCTGGCGGTTCAAGCGGTGGGTCTGCGGCGAGTGCTTGCGGCCTGGTCGGACTAAAGCCCTCCCGTGGGCGTGTGACTCTTGGTCCAGATTTCGGAGAGCTGTGGCCTGGAATGTTACAGGAGTTCGTTATGAGTCGAACGGTCCGGGACACCGCCTTGATGCTGGACATGGTATCTGAGCCTGCGCCCGGTGATCCGTTTATCATAACCCAACCATTTCGACCTTATGCGCAAGAAGTGAATGCCCCGGCAGAGCACCTGCGAATTGCCTGGACAACGGATTCCTGGCAACCTGGCAGCTTCGTGGATCCAGAAGTAGTCCGCTGTGTGGAGCAAGTAGTCTCAGAATGTGAAAGGGCAGGCCATGAGCTCGTTGAGGCCAGTCCTGTTTTTGATTATGAAGAGTACCTGCACGCCGTATGTGTGGCTTGGGCCTTCGGAGTGTATGCAGGGATGGACATGTTCGGAGCTTTGACGAGGCGAATAATTAGCGAAGAGACTTTGGAACCAGTGATGTTGTCATTTTACAAATACTCCAAAGGTCTTACGGGGACTGACATGTTCATGACGGAATTTGCCTTGAACAAGTTCCGACGAACCTTTGGGAGATTCTTCGAACAATACGATATGCTGCTCACACCTACATTAGTCAAATTACCAGAGCCACTTGGCAAGTACACGAAAATGCGGAAAGACATTGACTATGTCGGGTACATGCGTCTCTGCGATGAAATCCGAGTGCACACTCCAGCTGCCAATGTGACTGGACAACCAGCCATAACGTTGCCACTTGGACATAGCCAATCAGGTTTGCCGATAGGGGTACAGTTCATGGCCAGGTTTGGAGAGGAAGGCGCACTGATTCGTCTGGCAAGTTCGCTTGAACAAGAAATGCCCTGGAGCGATCGGACTCCACCTGTCCATGCAAGCAGGTAGACCTTCGTCTTGCAGTTCTCGACGAATGCTTCCCACACAGCCTGCAGCAAACCTGCTTACGCCGTGGGTCGGTGTTGAGGAGCACATTACAATCTATAGCTAGTGTTATGTATCTGAAGTATAGTTTATTATATTTGGCTTAGCTTTGGCGAGAATCTCATCAGATGTTTTCGTCCAAACAAAAGGCTCTGGACATCGGTTCCATACATCCAGATATGCCTTGATTCCACCAACAAGTGAGGCCACAGAATCAAATGAACTTCTTTTAAGTGCTTTTCTTGTCAGAATTCCAAACCATATCTCAATCATATTCATCCATGAGGCTGATGTGGGAGTAAAATGACGATGAAATCTTGGATGAAGAGAGAACCATTTCTCGACATTTTCATGTTTATGTGTTCCATAATTATCTATTATGAGATGAATTTCACCTGTAGGAATTTCCTTATTGAGCTTATTTAAAAACTTTCGGAACTCTATATTTCGATGCTTCGGATAGCATTCACCTATCGCTTCCCCTGTTGCGATTTTTAGAGCACCAAATAGTGTTATGGTTCCATGGCGTTTATAATCATGCGTTTGTCTTTCTATCGATCCAGGTTTCATCGCCAATGGCGGGCGTGTCCTTTCTAATGCCTGGATTTGACTTTTTTCATCTACTGAAATTACCAGAGCATTTTCAGGTGGATTTAGATACAATCCAACAACATCGACGATTTTCTGTTCAAGCAGAGGATCTTTGCTATATTTGAAAGTCTTGATTCTATGAGGTTTAAGATCAACATTTTCCCATATGCGATGCACACTTGAGTGACTTATACCAGTCTCTTTTCCCATATCCCGTGTACTCCAATGAGTCATTCCTTCTGGTTTTATTAAGGTTTTATGGATCACCTCTGCGACTTTCTCTGGACTTCTTACTGTACGTGGTCTTCCTGATTTTGGTTTATCGTTTAGGCCATCTAAACGGTTGATGAAGAAATTATTTCGCCATAAGGTGATCATCTTTTGAGAAAGTGAGAGCTTTTCACCTATCGCTTCATTTGTCAATCCCTTTGCTGCTTCGAGAATTATTTTCGCTCGTTTTACTAATTTATCTGATGCATTGTGGCTTCTCACTATCTTATTCAGTTTTTCCTGTTCTTTTTCGGTTAAGGAGATTGGTGCTGCAATTCTCATGCACATGAATATGCATATACAAGTATATTAATCTACCTTATTTCAGATACAAGACACTAGACAAGTTGTTCCTATATTAGTCTCATCATCGCACACGCTAAAAAATTATACAATGATTAAACCTTAATACCAATCTTCTGATTATCCCGCATGATATCACGGGAGCAAGTTCTAAATTTTCTCAGGGAAAAACAAGAATCTGAAGGTGGCTATACAGGTAACAATTTAACAGAATTAGCAAAATTATTAAGAGTGACTCCATTTGGACTCAGACGAAGATTGGCAAATTGGATTAAAACGGATAAAGAATTCTCACATTTCATCTATCTTGGAAAAGAAAAACCCTCCGTAACTCTCTTTGAGTTCTTCAAAATCGAACAAGAACTTTCATCAAATCCCATTCAGGTAAAAAAAGGAATTCATGAAGACATTCAGGAACAAAGAAAAGCACAGAATCAAAAACCATTATCTAAACCCACATTTTATCGAGCAGCCAGGCAAAAAATTCTCTCAATGTATTGTTCAGAAACATACAACTGGTTCAAAGCTAAAAAGATCCCTTTTCCTGAATACTACTCGCTTGAGAAAAATCGTGAATCACTCCAGACCATATTCACTTTTTCAGACCTGAAAACATACGGTGGTTCAAACATCGAAGCAATCTATCAAAGATTGATCAAAGCAAGAGAATGTTTTTCGATCTATAAAGTCGAAGCAATTCGATTTTATTCAGAAATAATATCAAGGAGCAGATTCTTGAAAAAGCTCCTGAATTCGATATCTTCAAACCAGCAGTTAGAGGCTCAAGCAAAACTTATTTTTGAAATACAGGCTTCATTTATTGTAGAATGCACAGACCTCCTGATCGATGAACTGATCCGTAAGCAGGGCAGGATAAGGCAATCAGACAATGCTTCACGACAGAAAATTGAAAATCAACTGCGCAAGGATGTTCTGGACTCGTTTCGGAATGAATTCAAAGGTCTGAGTGATTCAGACAAAATTGATGTAAAGGTCATAAAAAAATATTCAAACGTATTGATTGACGAGGAACTGCTTGCCCGCATTACATTATTAAGACAACACTCCGAAGCATATCGATCAATCCTGAAACATTTGAATGATTTTACAATGAATATGACCTGTGGGGTCAGGTTCCAGAGGAAGGAAGCAAGAGCAGTATATAAATTGGCTACAGGAGAAATAACCTGGAAAGACTTGAGTGAACAAGAAAAGCGTTCGATTGCCAGAAAACCCGATTTCATGAGAGCTATTGACTATGGTAATACCAATATTGTATCACTTCTCGCTATCAGCAGACTTATTGAATATATTCGGAACGGAAAGATCACTTTCGAAGAAAGTTACTATTATCAGGACGTTGGAGAACGTATAAAACAGGTTGAATTAAATGCAAATGATGGTTATTTAACTTCTGAAATCCTGGATCAACTTATTGCAGGAACTTTTCAGATAGACGGTTTCCCGCTATCTGATTCAATCACAACTGAAATTGAAGCCTCAGATGATGAAATCCCAACAACATGGATTGACCTTTCTGATATTCTGAAAGAGGTTTCAACTTATGTCCGAAACTCGAATTCAGCATGGTTCAAAGAACATGATCAATTGTTTAAAAAGCAAACAGATGGTTTGTTCTGGCTAGAATATACCGAAGAGGAATTTGCAGAGAGACTTTACGATTCCATCGGATTTCTGGGCAGAAATTTCAGATATCGAGATTCTGAGGAGTTTTTCGGTTTGAAATATTTCATCCAGCGTTACATTTCAGATGCAACGCTCAGACTTGAACTGAAATTTATACATCAGTGCTTCGAGCAGATAACTAACAGGAAAATAGAATGCGTAGTCATTGACACAATAGGAGTTGATGCAAGAATAAAAAGCATCTTATCCACGTATCATGGAAGATATCATACTATTGGCTTTGCTGACCTGCGTGCTGTTTCCATTGACATGACTCCTGTTTATTCTGGTGTTTGCCGCTCTACTGATTCAGAGGCTATGAACATCGTTGAAGTTATCGATGAGACAAAAGAAATATGCGGAGACGAAGTTCGGATATACACCGGCAATGGACATACCACTACTAAAATATCGGCAGGAATGGCTTTCCTGAGTCATGGAGTTATAGCTGGCGGAAGACTCCATTATGAGCCGACATGGAATTTGGAAGAAGGAAGCATTTCACGGCTGCGAGAGAACATTGTATTGCTGAATAAAGTCGGCAAATTGCTGAAAGATGAGCCTGAACTGGGGCGAATAATGGCAATGCGGAAACATATTTATGCGGATAAGCTGAATGTCAGAAAGCTGGTTGAGGACTTTGGATATTTAATCCTTAAGAACGTATCCCAGAAAGGATTTCCGATTGATGATATCTGCAATGCTGTTGAAAGGTCAAATAACCTGAAGAAAAAAGCAAGAATCGTGGAGGGAAGCAGGACAAGAGTTGAACCTGATGAAGCTGAACTACTGCTAAAATCGGCAGAACTTATTCTCTGCATTGTGGGGCTGTATCATCTTTTGAAGGGATGGAAAGGTCACGGTAGCCCTATTAATTTAGCGGATGTCAGGTTGATTAGACCTGCTTGACTTTAAAAATCTATTTAGCGTGTGCGATCATGAGACTATTATAGGAACAAGTTGTAT
>JAPZAV010000115.1 GCA_027460465.1 Candidatus Methanoperedens sp.
GTGGCCGACCGTGATCACGGTTACCATGTGGCCTGTTCTTGCTGTGATGTATTACAGGCTTGCGAAAAAAGAAGAAATAGAAGCGCTTGAGGCTTTTGGAGAGAGATATGAAAAATATAAACAAAGCACGCCGATGTTTTTGCCGTCTATTAAAAGAATTTTGACACCTCAGGTTTTATCATGATTGAAATACTCTGGATCTCACTTATACTTCTGGCAGTTGCATCAATGCTTCCAAAAACTTATAATTCAAGATTCGTAATTGGAGGCACTGGCTGGATTTTCCTTTCCATTTATTGGTCTTTGCAGCCAGGACCATATTTTAAGATACAGGACTATATTAATGCCTTTCTGGTAATAGCAGCTTCAATAATATCCCTTTTCATAGCCTATATTACTCTCAAAGCAAGAGATAAGAAAGAAAGCGGTTACGAGGTATTTATTTCATTATCAAGGGCTGCATCTGTAGTCGGTCTCCTGTATTTCTTGTTTGCTGAAATAGGATTTTTAAATACAAGGATAATCTCAACAGTTACTGACCAGGCTATCTGGGTCACAGGAAGATTTGGGGTTCCTGTTGAACAGGTAGCATGGAACCAGCTTGCGGTTAACGGCATGGCCGTTGAAATAATACTTGCCTGCACAGCTATCGAGAGCATAGCCCTGTTTTCAGGCATAATCTCCTCTGCTACAGCTGCGCCTGCTGCACGGAAACTCAAGGCATTTATGATTTCAGTGCCGGTTATCTATATCCTCAATTTGCAGAGACTTGCTTTCACCGCTTCTGCTTATGGATTTAGCTGGTTCGGCACGCCTGACGAGAGTTTTCATATTTCGGAGCATATAATTACCAAAGGAGGCTCTCTGCTGGCGCTCTTTCTTATTTCATATATGGTTCTTAAAACCCTGCCAGAGGTTTCAGATATGATCGATGGTGCACTGAAAATGATGAAAATAGAATTCAACAGGTTGACAGTGAGGTAACCATGAAAATAAAGGTGAATTATGATTTTACCCACCAGGAACTGGTCGGCAAAACAGACGTTTTTGAAATTGCGGATGGAGCCAGACTTGGAGAATTATTGCAGATAATCGATACAAGGATTGTGGAAGCTGGAAAAAATAAGGGTATTGATACCACTTATAAGACCACTCTGGTAAATGAGGTGCTGAATGGATGTGTGGTTTTTATTAATGGTTCAGCACCTGAAAAAAGACTTGAACAGGAGCTGCATGACGGTGATAATATTGAATTCATTTATGGATTCTGCGGAGGATAGCACTGATGAATGGATTGATCGATTTCATTAACAGGAATTATATTGAAGGCATCATCAATGATACCAGTTATAACCATTTTGACATGATCACATATGTCATTATTTTATTTGCAGGGGTTTATGCAGTCCTGAAACTACTGAATAAATTGAAAGTCAGGGTTGATGAGGAGTTTGTCATCGCTACGATCCCTTATATTTTCATGGGTTCTGTATTCAGGGTAATCGAGGATGCTGATCTTCTAAAGCCGCCTGTCAAATATTTTTTCATCACTCCGCTTATCTACTTCGTGATATTTGCAATATGTTTCGGGACTCTTCTCATCGCAAGATATCTTGAGAAACTTAAGAAGATAAGAAACTATATCCATTCATATGCTGCTGCAGGCACCGTGTTATCGCTGGCAGGCATCGTTATCCTCATTTATTATAGCTCCTCTAACCGGAACTTCGATGTTCTGATATACAGTCTTGTGCCTGCCATGGCATTGACCGAATTCGTGAGAAGGATTTCACCCGGGATCGGAATGCCATATCTTCGAAGCAGGATGTATTCATTTGCTATCTTTTCATTTGTGCTTGATTCGTTCACGACATACATAGGCGTGGATTTGCTGGGCTATACAAACAAGCATCCTTTCAGCTCTCTTCTTGCCTCAATTTTCGGGACAGGATTTGTGCTGATCCCTGTATCCCTGATCCTGGTCATGCTGATAATCCTGCTGCTTGAAAAAGATTCCAGGGAGGATCAGGACAGGGGAGAAAAGTATATGCTGGCACTCACCTTGATCGTCCTGGGTTTCTCGATGGGAGCCAGGAATCTGCTCGCCATGATCTTCGGAGTTTAGTGTTTATGCATTATGGGCTGTCCGAGTATCCAGAGATTGAACAGGAAAAAGAGAAGAATAAATATCAATACTGGGAAATAGGAGGAATCATTTTTGCTGAACATTCTTCTCGAAATATTTTTTCCGACCGATACTGAGAATCCCAATCCAATGAGCATCAGCAGCCACTGGATTAAAAGAATGTTGTTACTGCCAAGAAGTGGGGCAGGCATATATCCTGAAGTCCCGAATAAATCCCACCCAAAGCCAAATGGATCCGAAAGGACAGGAATTATCCCCATGCCTTCTTCCAACAGATGGCGAGTATTATGGGATAGATGCATCATCAATCCCAGAGGAATAATGGAGTAGGCATAGCCTGTGAAAAGGTCTTTAAAACTCATTTTCAGATACAGTAATTTTGAGATAGCGATGGCTATTGAATAAATCAGAACAGGAAACACTGCTGCAATGATAAATAAAATAAATCGAACAGAGTCGTAACTGGCGCCAGAAGCAATCATCAAATCCCGGCTAAAACCCGCCCACGGTCTTATCATAATTAATGTCTGGAATATAGTTACTCCAAGAAGCACCATGATAAAGAGTGCTTCATCAGCCCTGGTTTTTGTCATCGTCAAGAGATCTCCCCCAAAGGAACGAAGGTTAAAGGAGATGTTATTCCTGTGGCAGGTTTTTACGCATTCCGTGCAGAGAACACAATGAGTGTTTTTCTCCATGGTACCTGGATATTCAAATACCGGGCAGGCGTATCCTTTTTCATTTCCTGATATGCAGTATTTTTCTTTGCAGATCTTACAGGTATCCTTTTCTTTCGCCCGCAGTTCGAAGGGAGCAAACGTTGAATATAAGCCTATCATCCCTGTTATTGGGCAAACATACCTGCAAAAGGAACGGCGCTCGAAGATGATCGATATTATTACAATCAAGCCGAGCAGAGCAACAATAAAATATGCAGTATTAAGAGGGCTGTTCACAAGATTGAACTGGAAATCAGCCCACGTGATCACAAGAAAAAATACAGCAGCAAGAGAAAGGTTCCTGAATTTAGCTGGAAATTTCCTGTTCAAACTGAATGTGTCATTGACCTTTCTATAGAAAGTGCGTCGCTGTACCCAGTCCCCGATAGCTCCAAAAGGGCACATAAGGCACCAGAGCCTTCCAGCCAGTGCAAGGCTTATTATAAGAAGCGACCACCAGATCACCCAGATCGAAACAGTTGCAAGGCTTCTGTTACTGTTTTGAATCCCGAAAAATCCTGCAAATGCGACCGTTACTAAAAGCAGAACCAGCGGCAGTTGAAAGACGAACTGGGTTTTGCGGTTTTTGAAAACCGATGCTGCAGCATCATGCTGAAGCAGGTCGTGTTTTCGCTTATCCTGATTACTTTTTTCATTTTCCATATTTTCTTAGAAACCCTACAAGTATCATTGATACGATAACTGAGCCAAGAATTAAACCCGGAAATACAGGATCGGGCTTTGTAAAAGAATCTATTACATCATCATTCACTTTTATGTTCCTGCTGAATTCCCAGTCTTTACCATTGTATTTTCCATGTGAAGAATATATGTCGCCGCCATCAGTCCCCGTATTTAAATACGGGGTCTTTTCCGCCTGCCAGACAACGTGAACATCGTCTCCGACAATCTCGATTTGAGGGTCGTAATGCTTGCCTTTGATGTCGTTCACTTTAGTATTTTTGCCAGATCCAAGACTGCCATTCTTTATTACACCTTTTGAGAAATAAATATCAGAGCCCCCATTCCTCCCATCTTCCCAGGCGATGAATAATTCACCACCTCTGACCGCAATACGCGGATGCATCTGGTCGCTGCTCCCGGTATCGTCATTCACCCTGATATTTTTATCAAATTCCCAGTTATTATTTATCTGTCTGCCTGTGGAGAAGTATATATCAAAATCTTTATTCCTGTTGTCATACCATGCGATGTATGCATTTCCGCCTTCAAATGCCAATGACGGCGTGTAGTGTGAGGCATTTATAAAATCATCATTTACTCTGATATTTTTGCTGAATTGCCAGATTCCATTTTCCTTTATTCCATGTGAAAAATAAATATCATAATCACCATTTCTTGAATCCAGCCATGCAATGCACACATTTTTTTCATCGTCTATTGCGAGCGAGGGGGCATAATGCCAGTTGCCTGAAGTATCATCATTGACACGTATTGGTTTATCGAACTTATAAACGCTGTTGATAGTGTGTCCTTCGGTGAAATCAATTTCCCAGGTTTTCTTATTCATCATTGCAACGTATACCGTTCTGTTTAGAACTCCAATAGACGGAAGTACCTGGCTTCCTGCCTCTGCCACTACCGGCAAATCCTTTTTAAACTTAATATCATCTTTAGGAGATGTTGAAAAATACAGTTCTTCAAATCCGAACCTGTCATCTTCCCATACCACATAGAGGTTATTGTCATCCACTGCTATCGAGGGAGAGCCGTGTCCTGTAGTTCCCTTGATCTCGTTTATCCTGATATTCCTGTCAAAAACCCAGCCTTCCTGAAAACTTCCTTTTGAAAGGTATATGTCACCTGATTTATGAGGTAGGTTATTCATTATCCGAGTATAATTGCCGTTCCTTTCGTCTGCCCAGACAACATATACGGTGTTATTATCAGAAGCTAAAGATGGGAACCACTGGAGAGAATTGTTCTGTTTTTCTGAAGAAAATGCACTGCCTTGTAAATTAATATTCAAAGCTATAAAGACAATAATAAGCGCCAAAAATTTACGTTTTTCTTTTTTCACTGCTACTTTTATTACTTCTTTTTTACATAAATAATAAACGTGTTTCCTTCATTTTCAACTCCCAGAATCCTGTCACCGGATTTTCTAGTCCATGCATCGATATTCTGGGGCGCCACAGGGTCATTCGCAATCACTTTAAGTATCTCACCGCTTGTCATCTGATCCATTTGCTTTTTTGTCCTTATAAGGGGATAGGGACATGCCTCACCCCTTACATCCAGCATTGCATCTGATATCATCTCAGCCATCAGAACACCAGCGTAACGTCTCCTTCTATTATTTTGTCTGTAAGCTCATCAAGAGAGATTTTGGCTATACCAGGGATTATCTCCTCATCACTGATGCCGCGTTTCTCAAGATCGATATCGAGGGCATAGAATTTCACGATCTCAAGATTCTTTTTTATCTCTGCCTCTATAGGCGGTACGTCCTTCAACCATACCGCCAGATCCCCGTAACTCGTTTTCTGGCCTGCCACTACAGAATGCACGCCCCCGCTCACATAGATCAATGAAGGTTCGTTACTTACGCTTGCCTGCACGGCAGCCATGGGTATCGCTGAATAGGCATCCTCCTTGCCGTAAGGAGGCTGACTTACGATGATATTCACTTTCTTGTTCATATCTTCACCCCAGCAGTATGGTCTTATCAGATTCACTGATCCATTCAGCCAGGTCATAGAGTCCGCCGATAATTACGCCCTCTGTCTGGTATTTAGTCACTCCACGTGCATCAGTGCATTTTATACATGCTATGGCATCAGCTTTCGGGTTTTTAAGACCTTTTTTAATTATGTTGGCGTAGATTGTTTCTATTGTCGGGAATTCCTTTGGAGCCTGATCTCGATGTCCCATAACAGTTGAGTCAAGATAATTAAAGAAGTTAACATCAACTCCATTCTCCTTTGCAGCATGAGCAAGCCTCATCATCGTGAATATGGCTTCATCTCTATAAGGCCCGTTTATCGATACTAAGGTAAGTTGTCTTCTTTCAGTCATTTTTTATCACCTAAAACCATACGACTCTATCAGAGTCCATAATGAAATCAAGAAGCATGCCTATCTCCCTGACCTCAACCCCTTCTATTAGCCTATCACCTATTCCTCTTGATGCTACAGCCCTGTCATCGGCGTATATCTTAATTCCAAGTTCCTTCTGCACTGCTGCCAGCCTTTTTCCAAATTCATGATCTCTTGCCGCCGTCACACCGTCCTCCACCAGATAGAAAGAAACATCATTTCCTTTGGATACTGCATTGCATCCTATATTTAAGGCCAGATCCGGAGTCTCTGTGGTAAATGGATCTTTTGACATAATCATTAATAGTTTTGCCATTTTTTAACTTCCTCCCGCTCACATTTAGAATGGGCAGGATGATTTAGCATAGACTCTGATTTTTCAAGTAGTTTGTGCTTTAATAAATTAAATAAAAAATGCATGAAACTTTAATTTTTTAAATTATTGCTCATCGAGCATCTGCGAGCAGTTTCATATATTTCTTTTCAAACTCAGCTTTACATGTATTACAGCAAAAGAAATAGTCTTTGTCATCGAATTTTTTTCTGACCGCGTCTCCTGTTACTTTCCTGTCGCAATATGCACAGATCAGGGTTATGCTGGAAGAAGCCAGGGGTATGGTTGTGTCTTTTCTGAATGGTGTTTTTACAGATATGATGCGGACATTGTTTACATCTGTCAGGTTTATCCTGTCCTGAATTGCCAGGATGCGGTGCATATCGCCTGCCATTCTTGATACTAAGGCTGCGTCAGAATCAGCGGTAACATACAGTTCCTTTACCTCTTCAAGTCCAAGGAGTTCTTCTGCTATTCTTTTAACTGCAATAGGTTTTGCGTTCACAATCAGTATGGCCTCTGATATGCCAAGCTTGCTGTTATCGATATCTATGGTGAATTTACTGATAACGCCGAGTTCAAACAGCCTGTCCACACGGCTCTTGACTGTGGGCACACTGGTCAGACATGCTTTTGCAATCTCCTGGAACGATTTCCTGCTGTTGCCCTGCAGATGAGTTAATATCTTGACATCGAGATTGTCCAGTTCTACCATTATATTACTTTACAGGTAGTGTAAAAATAAGTACTTTACGGGTTAAATTTTTGTAATTTCACAAATTCTTAATACGTTTGATAAAATCAATCTCCTCAGCCAGTTTCTCATTTTCCATGAGTAAAATAATCAGCGATGTCAGGAGAAGAATAAATGCAATAACGTTCACAAGGATCGTCCCAATCACAGTCTCTCCGCTGATCCCTCCTCCCCCGGATCCTACAACCACGGGATGAACAGTGGCTCTATTCCACAGCCTGATAGAAAGGAAGCTTAGAGGCACACCTATAAAACCCACAATACCAAAAACAGCTGAAAGCCTTGCCCGTTTCTCAGGCTCATCTATGGATTTTCTCACCATTAGATAAGATAAATAAATTAAAAAAAGAACAAGCGATGTATTCAGCCTGACATCCCATGTTACCCAGTACTCACCCCATGCCGATCTTGCCCAGAGCGAACCTGTTATCAGGGTAAGAAGGGCGAATATTACGCCGACCTCAGCTGCAGAAACTGCTCTGGTATCCCATTTTTCATGTTTTGTTCGAAGATACATTGTGCCAGAAACAAATACCACCGCAAAAGCCAGATACGCCGTGACAGCTATGGGAACGTGAAAGTAGAATATCTTGAAGTTTATGGGATCTCCACCTGCCTCCATGGGATCGATAGGAATAGGGGCGATGAAGAATATCAGGTAAGCAGAAACAACTACTGCTACTGCTGTTAGTGAAAAAAGCGCTTTCTTGAACATGTTTTAACATCTCTGATTTATAGCATAATTAATTTCGTTGTTATATTGATTCCCATTTACAAAAATGAATAATATTTTAAATTTTTTAGTGTTTTTTAAGCACAAACCATTTAAGTAGCCTCATAGTGTAGATTTTATAGTAAAGATGATCTTTAATTTAGAGTCTGCAATACAATCTTCTACCCCTTTAATAACCACACTGATTAGTCTATTTTTTGCCATCTCTGTTTTTCACCAGTATTCACAAAGGAGGAAAATATACCAGTTTATCTGGGGAATGGGGCTTCTTATTTTTTCATTTACTACTCTATTTGAGTTTATTTCTGAAATCTATGGATGGAATATACCCATGTATCGGGCTTACTATGTATTAATAGCCTCCCTTGTTGCGATATTGGGGCTTGGGACAGTTTATCTTTTCAACAGGCGCGCCGGAAGATATTTAAATCTTTATTTCGCGGTAATTATAGCTGCTCTCATTATTTCAACCCTGAATGCCGATGTTGCTTCTGAAAAACTGAAAAAAAGAACCGTCGGAGGCAGTGCCATGCCTGCCAGTGTTAGAATGATATCCCCTTTTCTTACAATTCCCGGTTCCATCGCATTAATCGGCGGTGCATTATATTCCTGGTATATTACAAAAAGAAGCTATAACTTATTCATCGCGATAGGTGCCCTTCTGGTGGCATCTGGAGGTGGTCTATCCAGATTCGGCATGGAATGGGCACTCTATATGCTTGAACTGGTCGGTGTGGCAGTAATGTATACAGGTTTCATTAAAAGCGAAGAGGGAATCAAACAAAAAGGCAGGTAATATGATAGCTGCAACAGGAATGACGGTTGCAGCAACTTGAAAAGGATCTTCTTATGCTTGAGTTGAGACAGAATAAATCCCTGGATACTAAGATCTTCATGTATGCTTACAAGCATAAAGACAATGAGAAAGATTTGTTAAAACTTTCAAAACAGCTTAAAATCCGATTGTCTGAGGACCTTATGAGCTCCTTAAGACAGCTTGAAGAGGAAAAATTCCTTGTCTCTGACCCTCGTATATGGAAATTGACAGCCAGGGGCGAAGCTGCAGCTTTTGTTTTGGAATCCTCTCAAAAAAAGCATTTATATCTTCTTCTTTTTTGCTTGCCGCTATGCGTCGTAATCGTCCTCACAATTTTGGCTGAGAGCTTGTAGTATCTGGCAATGAAAACATGATTGGATTCATTTTCTTAAAAATTATACCTGTAGAACTGTTATAAATTAAAGGGAAAACCACATAAATAAAAAAAGAAGATATTGGTTTTTATATTTTGGAGATGAAATTACGATCACGCCGAATAAGAAAATCTTAGTCGCAACTGATAGATTAGACTGCTGATATATAATCGCAAGAAATTCGGGATATTTAATATGATTTACTTATACATGACTTTCGGACATTTCAATTTTCATAACGGATTAAGCTGAAGAAATTTAAAATTATATTGATTTCCATATATATCTTTAATCCCTAAAGAATTTATACAATCAAATGCAAATTCTAACTTCTTCATGAGACTTTACGCGTATCGGACTCTATTCTTGGCCTTGAAGGAGTAACAAAAGTAGAGATAAACCTCGAGAAGGGAGAAGCACAGATACTCCATGACCCTGATAAGGTTAGCCTTGCATTGATAAAAGAGGCTGTGACCAAAGTCGGTTACAAAATACGCGATGAAGAAGGCGCTGCACCGACAAGAAAAGTATCGGGTGCAAAAAGGGCGGACATTCAGATTGGTGGCATGAGCTGCGCCTCATGTGCCATGACGATAGAAAGTGCTCTTAAAGGGCTGGATGGTGTAGGAAAAGCAAGTGTGAATTTTGCCTCATCAAAAGCAACAGTCGAATATGATGCAGGAAAAGTCACGCTGCACGATATGGAAAAAGCCGTGAAAGATGCGGGATACAGAGTATTAGGGGACAGCGTCACCCTTAGTATAGGGGGCATGAGCTGTGCCTCCTGCGTCCAGAAGGTAGAAAATGCCTTGCGAAGCGTGGAAGGTGTGACCAGAGCATCCGTCAATCTTGCTACCGGGCGTGCCACTGTTGAATCTATTCCCGGCACTAAAATCACTGATCTGATACAGGCAGTTAAAGATACAGGTTATCAGGCGTCCACAGTGAAAGATGGCGAAGAAGCTGAGGATAGAGAGAAGGCAGAAAGGAGAAAAGAGATAAAAACGCAAGCAATCAATCTTTTGATTTCAGCCCCGCTTGGATTCCTTGTGATGCTGGGGAGCTTCCGAGAATACTGGATTTTCCCATCATTTGTTCCTGAGTTCCTTGCCAATAATTATCTTCTGTTTCTGATGACCACAATCATAGTCTTAGGACCTGCCAGACAGTTCTTCATTAATTCGTTTAAAGGATTGAGGCACGGCTCAACGGATATGAATCTTCTCTACGCTACAGGTATCGGAGCAGCCTATGGGATAAGCGCAGCCACGACTTTTATTCCTGCAAGCCTCGGCGGCGTAAGGGCAACCTACTATGAGACGGCTGCCCTTCTTACGGCCTTTATTGTACTGGGAAGGTTCTTGGAGGCGCTGACGAGAGGGAAGACCTCAGAGGCTATACGGCGTTTGATGGGGCTCAAGGCAAAAACCGCAATAGTGATGCGGGACGGCAAGGAAACAGAGATACCTGTGGAAGAAGTGATGGCCGGCGATATCGTTCTTGTAAAACCTGGTGAAAAGATCCCTGTGGACGGTGTAGTTGTAGAGGGAGAGTCTCATGTTGATGAGGCCATGATCACAGGCGAGAGTATGCCTGTGAGTAAAAAAGTGGGGGACGAGGTTATAGGTGCCACAGTCAACAAGGCAGGATTCCTCAAATTCAAAACTACGAAAGTGGGTAAAGATACCGCACTATCACAGATCATCCATCTGGTAGAACAGGCTCAAACAAGCAAGCTCCCCATCCAGAAACTGGCAGACAAAGTCGCAGGTCATTTCATCCTTGCGATTCATATCAAGACATTATGAAAATTATCGATCTCTCTTCTGCTCTTATTATGAAGTCTATTCCCTACACATTGGAGCAGTGGATTGGCTTCCTTACGGCGATAACAGTCTTAGCAGGCGCTATCGCGGGATTAACTATAAAGAAAAGTCATTCGCTGAACAGGAAGATAGCCCATCTCTTGATTTCTGCATTTGCGTTAATTTTGACCTTAGATTCCTTAATCAGGCTTGTTAAAACTATATTTTTGCAGGATTACTTATGATAATAACAGCTGATGAGGCGGGTTAGAATGTGGGAGCAAACTTTATGGGTTCTTGTGAGCGTGGCTGGGTTTATCGTGGTCTGGCTTCCTGGACTCGGCCCGGGAAGAATAAAGACTATAGCGAACTGGACTGGAATAGCCATCTTCTCAATCCCGTGGTTCTGGCTACCATTTACTGCTCAGCCCAGAATATCAGGAGTACTGGGCATTATCCTTACAATTGTGGGGATACTTTTCTTCATCTTTGGATTGGCTCTTTGCCGGATGGCGTCGCGAAAAATTTTCGAGGTGGTAGGCTGGGCGGGGCACGCTGAGCCGTCAGGACTTGTGACCGAGGGAACATATGGGTTCGTCAGGCACCCGATATACAGTGGGTTATTTATGGGAATGTTCGGATGGTCTCTGGTCTGGGAAGGAGTGTATTCCATAATCCTTACACCGATCCTATACTTACTCTTCAGGTTGGAGGCGTGGCTGGAGGAAAAGCTGGTACTGGAGAAGAAATTTGGCGATGCTTACGCTGCTTATCGGAAGAGAGTGCCGGCATTCTTTCCCACTATCCTTGTTGTTCCACTGCTAACCATAGCGATCTTGATTATTCTGGGCATTTTATTAGGCTGGGTTCCTATCGCACAGACAGAAGCGATTCGATAGCAGCCGTTTGACCGTCTAATTTCTCTAATCGCTGCGACTGCCATAGCTATAAGTTCGCTCTAAGTTGAGGCTCATTCTGGGCTGCTATGAGATTTAATTTCGAAATGATGTCTGATTTTAGAAGGTGCAGTTTCCGAACATAGCCACCTATAAAAAAATAGCAATGTATAGTTCCTGGTCGAAATGTTACAGGTTAAAAAAATCATTTTATATGCAGGGCTCCCCTCTTCTTTATCATGTACATCTGCACTTTCTTGGCTTTCCCTTCGTGGAGAACATTATCAAGACCTTTTCCCCCCAGTGGCTCTATCTTTATATATCCTCTATCCTCCGCATCATGGAAAAGCTCAAGCCCAAGCCCGGTGCGTGCAAGCACTGTGGTATATCCTTCTTTTGACCCCACGCCTCCGAAAGATAGGTCTGATTTCTCTGCTGTTAAATCTGTGCATACAGTGCATGAGCCGTTTCGATATACATCCAGGTCACTTAGGGGAAAGATATGCTCTGATTCTGCCCTGACAATGATTTTTCCCTTCCGTATCTTCATTTCCAGGACAGTTGAAAGCTGTATTTCTTTTTCTTCGAGAAAGTTCTTCAGCCCTTCATAATTAAAAGTATCCATGCAGAAGAGACCTATTTTCAATATATTTACCCGCATGAACATGTGTAATAAACCATACGGTGAATTCTGCATCTTATGAACCGCATCAATATTGCAGGAAGGACCCACAAAGCCGATGGAGCGTGAACCCCTTTTTATCGCAGTCATTAAAGCTTCCATGGTCAGGGAATGAACATATATAGAACCTGCCGAACGCAGTATGTCCTCTCTTGTCTGTGCGACGATTGGCATGGGTCTCCACGGTTCTTCCGCACTCTTCACAGTTACCACCGCGCTATCAATCAACCCTTCTTCAAATGCATACAACAGCATGGAAGTCACAGCCCCGCCGTTCTGCCCTTTCACCTCAGGAATCGCGCTCTTAGCAGAAAAAACATCCTGCACGCTCCCGATAAGACTTGATTCCGTGGTTATGGTGCGCGGGCACTGGTTATAACATACACCGCATGCAGTGCATTGTCCATTTAGCGCTGGTTTCCTGTTTATCACAGATAATACTTCGCAGCTTGCTACACAGGCTCCGCAAAGTGTACAGATTCCTGGATCGATTATTTCACGTTTGAGCCTGCCGAATGATATCCTCTCTTTATCTTTCAGTGAGCGCCTGACCCTTATTACATTTTTATCGAGCTCATCGAACTTCTTTTTACAAGTCTCGGAGCAAAAAAAATATTCTTTGTTTTTATAAATAGATTTGAACTGAGTTTTTTCATCAACATGCATTTTGCATATTGGGTCGATGTCGGCAGTGTACATGAGTTTAACACCTTATCGCTAATATCTGAATCATCGTATTTCCCTATCCCATCCAACATAATAGACTTTGGGTCTTGTTCCTAATTCAGGTTTATGAACATTGATCCTCTCTTTATCCAGTATTTTATTGACCAGACTGTCAGGATCTTTCAAATCTCCGAATACCCTTGCTGCGACAGGGCATGCCTGAACACATGCAGGCAAAAGCCCTTTCGTGATCCTGTGATAGCACCAGGTGCATTTATCAGCAACGCCCCCACCTAAGTTTGGATGCGGCTTATGGTGCGGGCTCTCTTTCGAGTTAAAATATCTGGCACCGTAAGGGCATGCCATGATGCAATATCTGCATCCTATACAGTAATCGTAATCCACAAGAACAATGCCGTCCTCTGTCAGATATGTGGCTCCAACAGGACAGACCTGAACACATGGAGGATTATCGCAGTGATTACATAATTTTGGGACATAGAAACCCTTTTTAATATCTTCAGCAGGAATATCATCATTAAATCCGTCGATACTTCCATTGGGCGAATCAATTTTTATTTCACCGTCTTTCTTTATTCGATATCTTTCAACCCATGTCCTGTACCAGGGTTCATCAAAAGGAACATGGTTTTCGAGCTTGCATGCATTTGCACACCTGCCGCAGCCTATGCATTTGTTGTTATCTACGGCAAAGCCCCAATAATGTTCATTCCAATCATATTCCCCATGCGGCCAGTTCTCAGCAGCAATACTTTTTTTAACAAGGGATTTGATGATAACAGTGCCAGTCGCAGCTCCTATAATTACCCTGCATCCAGTTTTAGTGAACTCTCGCCTTGATATGTTCATTTTCAACCCGGTTCATGCAATTCATAGTTATGATAACATCACACAGCGCCTGCATAGAATGAGATAGTCCTTACGTAATCAGGGTCCTTCCATTTGAGAGCATACACTTCGCCCCCTTTTATAGCAATATCAATGGCAGGTAAAGGAGATGGCGGCGGTCCCGATATCACAGCCCCTGTATCAGGATCAAACCTGCCCAGGTGGCAGGGGCAGAATATATCGTTCTCATCCGGTTTCCAGTAGGCGATGCATCCAAGGTGTGTGCATACTGCTCCAAATGCCCTCCAGCCGCCAGGTCTTTTTAAAAGGACGGCTGCTTTGCCGTTGAACAAAAACTTTTTGGCACTTCCAGTCGGAACCTCATCCACAGAAGCTATTTTTACTTCATTTGATGTACCCACTGCAGCTTGCGGCCATAGATATTTCAAAATTGCAGCTACTGCCCCTGAAGCAAAAAGTAATGAAACAAGGCCAATCAGAATCTCAGCAAACTTTCTTCGTGAGATCGTAAAAGTAATTCTATCAGTCATAATCTCCCTTCAACTGCAACAGTAGTTACAGAATCGATGTCTGATTTCATACACATTGTTTAGATAAAAGAATACCTTCTTTCCTTATGGGAATTTTGGTTTAAAATTGCAAAAAAAACAGGGATTTATTTTAACGTTCTACTGTATGGTCACGAATCACGGGCTGATTTTTCCTGGTGTATGTCTTACTCCTCCGCCACTTTTCCATCTCTGAAACGTATGATCCTGTCTGCCATTGCCCCGAGTTCAGGATTGTGTGTCACCATAATTATGGTCTGCCGCTGCTCTTTGTCCGGCCTTCTGAACAGTTCCATGATATCCTCTGAGTCCTTGTATCAAGGTTTGCAGTGGGTTCATCCATCAGCATCAGTCTGGGCTGGTTTGCAAGCGCCCTTGCAATGGTCACACGCTGCTGCTCTCCACCTGAAAGCTCAGATGGCAGGTGATTTATTCTTGCTTTCAGTCACACTAATTCGAGTAATTCCTCGGCTCTTTCTTTGTAGAAAAGGTGGTCTGAAAGCATCATTGGGAACATCTCATTCTCCACGGCTGTGAGTTCCATGAAAACTGAACTCCCAATCTTTTAGGTATATGAGTTCAGGAAAATGACAATTTATGGGCTATGCTATCTGTTTTAAACAAAGCGGTTATATTATCCTAATAGGCATATCTAAAAAGTTGAAAATCGAGCACATAAGGACTTCATGTGCTTAGAACTATGGTACAAAAGCTGGCAGGTATAATTGGTAAGGTGTATTTTTCATATGAAATGGTGGAATCATATTTCCCGACTTTAAGTGATAGATTGGTTAACAGAATGCTTGATGCAATATCAAAAGCGTGGGATGAGCAGCTTAGTATATGCGAAATATGTCCGACCCGGTGCATAATTGAAAAAGATATGTACTGCACCATGTTCAATGAATGACTTTATTAGGGAGACAGGAAATTGCAACTATTCAAAAGATTTAGAAGAAAAAGCAACTTTATTATCTATTTCTGTGAAACTCGTATCCACCTGTCACCGTTGTCATCGAGAAGACCATAATCTGTTAATTCCATCACACTCGTAAGTCCTAAAGCACCTGTTACCTCTATTGTAGAGCCTCTCTTTACATAAACACCTTTTTCAGTATATTCAAGATCCTCATGATAAAGAAGATAGGTCCCATCATCTCTAAGGGCTTACTGAAAAATAAACTATGGGTATAATAAAATTAGCTGACATTCATTAGTATCCATCTTCTTTAACCATGGCACAGTGCATGGATGACTGCTGATGCACAGTGAGAAATCATTATTATCCATCGCCGCCATTTTATCATACATGACAGAACTCACCGTCCATCTCCCCGAAGACCTTAGCAGCTTGATACGCAGGCATGCTTCGATAGACTGGGCTGGCATTGCGGGGGATGCGATTAGAAAAGCCGCAGCAGAGCTTGAACTGCTGGAATCCATCGCATCAGAGAGCATGTTAACCGAAGAAGATGCTTTGGTGCTGGGTAAGAAAGTGAAGAGAGGCATGTGGGAAAAAGTATATAGAAAGCTGGTATAGATGGAACTTGTTATTGATACTAACATTGTTTTCTCAACCATAGTGAAGAACTCGGTATCAAGATATCTATTGTTAAATCCCGATTTAATACTATATTCGCCAGAAGGGCTGATCCTGGAACTGGAGGAGCACAGGGAAGAGATCATGAAAAAATCTGTATTGGAGGAAAAGAGATATAATGAACTCATGGCGATCTTCCTCTCAAGAATAAAGCTGGTGCAAAAGGAATACATAGCACCTTTTCTTAAAGAGGCGCTTGAATTCTCACCGGATAAAGATGACTCGCCGTTTCTGGCGCTTTGTCTTGCCCGAGAGATTCCTTTGTGGTAAAACGATAAGCCGCTAAAGGAGAAGCAGTCGGTTGTCAGAGTATTCAGCACCAGCGAGTTATTTAATATAATGGGGAGAAAATAATCTGTCATGTCAATGCACTTCTGTAAGCGCTGTCAGAATCCATATTTCTGGGAGACCTCTGGGATTCACAAGCACTTGATAATTCGCCATCTTTCGCTGGCCTTTTTGATTATTGATACCTCCAACTTCCGCTATGAACACTATCACTACCCGGCTGATACACTGGAGAGGTTTGACTGCACAAGATTGGCCCAGATTGCGGGTGTGAAGGCTCTGTATTGCTGAGAATGCAGGGCTTGACTGCATCAATACAGGAAAAGGTAAGGCATATTTATACTCTGCCAGAATAGAATGTAACGAAGCTATGGAAGTAAAAGTCATTAGAAGCGCAGGCCGAAAAAAGACCATCCAGGCAAGGATGGTTGGAGATACTCTTGTTGTTCATCTTCCTCTCGGAATGCACCGGGAAGAAGAAAGGAAAGTCATAGCAGAGATGAAGGAGAAAATCGAGAAAAAAAAGCTGAAGAAACAGATCAATAAAGATGATTACCTGAGGAAGCGGTTCGATGAGTTCAACCGCAGGTATTTCCAGGGCAGGCTCAAAGCGAATTCCATTGAATTCGTTACAAATCAGGGAAGGGTGAGCGGAAGCTGTACACCCAACAGGGGTACAATTCGAATATCTCACAGGCTTCTGGACATGCCAGGATGGGTTCTTGACTACGTGATCATGCATGAGATGACCCATCTCCTGCATCCCAACCATTCCAGAGAGTTCTGGGCAAAGGTTGGCGAGTATCAGTACACCGAGAGAGCAAGAGGGTTCTTAATTGCAAAAGGGATGGAGGAAGATGAAGAGAGTTGAAAGTATGGACTTTGCAGGAACATGGCACATCTATGAGATGGAAGTGTGGGATGAGGACTATTTCAATATGGAAGTTCAGGCGTATATCAGGCTGGAGGCGAACAATCGCGGAGATTTTCAATTTGGTCTGGTATCAGGAGATATAGACGGCAGGGTTGCAGATCATGCTGACGGCAAAAGGTTTGAATTCACATGGGAAGGAATCGATGAGTGCGACCCTGCCTCTGGCAGCGGGTGGATTAGAATAAGAGAAAAAAATACTCTGGAGGGCGATTTCAGATTTCATGACGGAGACAGCTCTACTTTTTTAGCAAGGAGAGCAAAGTAACATTACACATGCTGTTTCCAGGAAAAATGCTAATTTTGCCTTCTACAATCCTGGAACCTCACGGGTTGCGATCTTCTCTCGCGCAGGATGAATCGCTTAATACGATTAGCCTCAAGCACCCGGCGCGGCGCAAGTTCAGTAAGATACTCAGATGATCCCGCTGGTCTTAAGCTGCTGCAGCTCAACATGCTCTTCAGTCTTTTCTGCGCATAATATCAGTCCAGGCGAGCTTTCTTCACACTTGCGCCGCTCATATTTATCGAACCAGCGCAGGTAAAGCTCAATCTGCCCTTTATCCAGTGCGGATCATCGATGTAAATAATCCCCTTAAAATGAGATCAGCTTATTTCTCTCTGTTATATTTATTCCTGAATACTGACACGAGGATAGGGAAAGCCTTTGAACATTTCTTGATTTTTCTGATTGATGCCCTGGCATGCACACTATTCCTCAATAACCGCACCGCTACGCAGTAGGACGCCTGGGTTCAACAGCCCAAACGTAAGAAAGGATTCCACTTACACACGGGTGCGTAGGCTCTTTCATAGAACCATACGGCGGGGCTTGCGCCAGCGAACAAGCCATTATCATACCCTGTGGGTAACACCCGCTATGACAGTTTTGCGATGCCGTTAGTGGACGTACTGCAGTCACATAAAGGAGGTTGTAAATATGGTAAATTCGGAATATACAGGCGTCAAAGACGCTAAGTTGTTAAAAGATCTCATGGGATACTCTCGCGATACATGCATGGTTTCTTGCGATGAAAATTGCGATGACTGCTCAATGATCAGAGAAGAGGCTCCGGCCTTTCCTTCTGAAGGTCGCATCGTAGAAGTGTACGATTACGTTCAATCCGGTGATAAAATGAAGCGCGTGGTCGCAGGACATGCGCTGCTCATCCCGTTGGAGCGCCAGGAGTTCCCTTCCAAAACCATCTTCCCTGAGAAGTTCCCTGTGCCCGTTGTCTGCTCAGAGTTCTGCGGTAAGGACGATCGATGCAACTTGCGCGAGAATGGCTTCAGTGACCTGTGCAGGTATCGACACAAGCTCGGCAAACTTGTAATGCCGGTGAATATAAAGTGGTTTGTCCGGTATAACATAAGGAAAGACCAGGAACTGAAAGCCAGAAAGCAGTTCGCTAAATCGTCTATATCTGGCACGATACCTGAAATTGCTCTCTCACACGAAAGGACAGAGGACTATACTTTCGCGGTATATTCCTCACAGGAGTTCCTGGATGCATACGATGACCCGGAAGACGGTCACGAGCTTGAATACTCGATGGATACCGGCATGGTATCACCTTACAAGTCCCAGGCAGGTGCTGTCCCTTCATTCATGTATCGGACTATTTATCGTGACCGAAAGATCCTGCTAGGTTTCGAGTCAAAGACAGTTGAAAAGATCTACGTAGATACTGAACTCAGGTGGGTTTACTACCCTCCATATAGCAGGTTCGTACTCTCGACCAGGAAGGTTATCATCACAACCAGTTACAGGGAGGATATGCCGGTCTTTAAATGGATACGACTGCCTACTCTGAGACCTGTTGGCTGCTACCTGAAGCCTATGAAGGTAATCGGTTCAACAACGATCATGACCCGCAAGGAACAGCGGTTCTACAAAGACCGGCGCGAGGTCGAGCGCCAGAACTGCCGCCATGAAGAAGTGCTCATTACACAGAATGGTGTCGAAACACGGAAACAGGTAGTCCTGGCTACCTGTTAGTTTTTTCTTTTTTGCCCATAAGAGATCTCTTTTCTAGAAAAGTCCTTCAAAGAGAGACTCATTGTATCCCCGGGATTCTGAATATGTGCCCGCATGTAAAGTGCTTTATGGGATGGCCGGTATACTCCCCTTCCCAGGATGGGGAGTATTATTGAAAACTGTACGGATTTTTTACTAAAGTGGTATAGCCCGGACAGGATTCGAACCTATGTCGCAAGGTCCAGAGCCTCGCATGATTGACCGCTACACTACCGGGCTTCAAGCGCTAATACTAACTTTTTACGTATTAATCTATCGCAGCCTTTACACAGGCCAGAATTCGGACTGGATCTTCTTTATCTCTTCAATCCTTTCCCTTACGCGCTGACCCGGTGCAGATTTTTCTCTTTCAGGCCCCTTGCCGTTGAGAACCTGGATTATGGCCGCAGCGCACCTGGCAAGCAATCCAAGGTCATAACCGCCTTCGAGCACAGCAGCCAGCTTTCCCTCGCAGCTTTTCTCTGCGATTGATCTCACGATAAAGGCGAGCACTGCAAAACCATTCACGCTCATATTCATCTGGGCGAGACCGTCTCCCATGGCAGCATCCTGTCCTGCTGAGACAAGCACAATATCAGGTCTGAACTCAAGCGCGGCAGGAACAAGGATCTCTTCAAAGGCAGAGATGAATCCAGCGTCATCTGTGCCGGGAGGCAGAGGGACATTGATGTTGCAGCCTCTGCCTTCCTTTATGCCTACCTCATTCATCCATCCTGTTCCGGGATAGTGCGGATACTGGTGTGTGGAGAAATACAGCACAGTGGGGTCATCGTAGAATGCCTCCTGTGTCCCGTTCCCGTGATGGGCATCCCAGTCAACGATCAGAACGCGCTTTTTCCCTCTTTTCTGTGCATGACGCGCTGCGATCGCGACGTTATTGAAGATGCAGAACCCCATGCCCCTTTCTGGCTCTGCATGATGCCCCGGAGGCCTTACAAGCGCAAATGATGATCCGGCTTTATCGAGAACGGCATCCACGCCGGTTATCGCTCCGCCAGCCGCAAGCAGAGCGATATTGTAAGAATCCTTGCACAATATAGTATCAGGGTCAAGCGGTATCTCAAGCATGGAATATTTCTTTACTTTTTCGATATATTCCCACGAATGGATGTAGTGAATTTCATTCAGTTCCGCGTACCTGGGCTCGATCAGGTCGAGCTGTTCCATCATTCCTGTCTCTTTGAGATGGGATATTATGGACTCAAGGCGTTCCTTTCTTTCAGGATGCGAACCTGTATCGTGTTTCAGATAATCACGATGATAGATGATTCCTGTTCTTCTGGGGGGCAATGGTGTAAAAAAATGTAAAAGAGAATTTATGCGAGTTTCTTCCCTGCATTGGGTCCGTACGTCGCATCGTATATCTCTTTCACATGGAACACGACGGCTGCTTTTCCAGGCAATTTCTTGGAATCTGCCATCTCTCTTGCGCTTGCAAATCTGTCGCCTTTGCTTTCGATATCTACCGTCCCTTTTATCTGGTAGGATTTCTTGGAATCACCATCATATGCCACTACTGCCATGTTGGGATTCGCTTCGATGTTCTTTCTTGTCTTGTTCATGAAGTTGTCCACAATGAGCAGGGTCTCATCATCGAGAATCTTCCACATGGTAACGAATACCACATTTGGTTTCCCACTCTTGTCTGCGGTAGCTATGGGCAGAGGTTTTTGCTTTGCAATTACGTCCTTTATTTCTGGAGGCATTTTCACCATAAAATATCACCATTTTTCATTTAGTATGCATTTGGGTATAAAGGTTTTGATATGTTCGAAAATTCAATATAATCATAAACCATGTTCAAAGAAGAAGATTTCGAAAAAAAGATTTCATTGAAGTTCATCCAGACCCTGAACAGGCATCTTCCTAAGAAGAGAAAAACACTAAAAGAACTTCTTCTGGAAGATAGACCGAGCATAGAAAGCCTGGATGGTTCTACCCATTTTTTCGATAAAAAAGAACTGGAAAAGCTGGCTTCCATCGTGCCTGAATGGGAGCATAATAGGCTGCGCCTTCCCATCTATCTTGAAATGAGTTCAGGGATGGAGAGAGGAACGATCAAGATATCTGGAAGGCTTGAATGCAGGGTTATCAGCATTATCTTACACGAAGGCGAAGCTGAAAAGGTAGCGGAAGAACGAGATGCTATGACGATTTACTATCCTCACCTCATGAATCTGCGCAGGGAGCTGTCCTCCACCACACAGTTCATGTTCACTGTCTGACGGAAAAGACTATTTCTAAACTCCTTCCATAAGACGCGCGACAGCATAGGCTGGAAATACCTTTGATATCTCACTGTCATATTTTTCAGAAATCAGGGAGATCCTCAAACCGATCTTCTCTGCTACCTTCTTCACCAGGAACTCACCAAGACCGCAGGCAATAACATCGTTCAGGTCAAATCTCTGCGCCACATCCAGAACAGCATCAGCTATATCTGCTACCTGTTTTTCCATGACCTGGTTCGCTAATGAAGCGATCTCTTCCTCCCCTACCTCAGAAAGATCGGCGCACAGCACTCGCGCAAGCCTGCGCCTGGCTTCGAGCACTGTTTTCCCAGCACCGTCCGGAGTATCGCATGTATAATCTTTCTCTGAAATCATTCCAAGAACCAGGTATGCATCAGCAGTTATCGCAAAGAGCTCAGAAGAGATGCGCAAGTATGCACCGCTCACTTCCACTTTATCAAGGATTGCTGCAATATTCGTGCGCAGGACTCCTGTATAGACAAGTTCGCTTCTTTTGAGGCGCTCAAAATCAGTTCTGGCTGCACCTGGTCTTCCGTTCTTGATCGGGATTATATCAGTGGTCGTGGAACCGGTATCCACAAAAATACAATCTCCAAAATCCCCTGCCACCGCAAGCGCAGAAGCCATCCAGTTTGCTGCCGCAATGCTTCGCTTCTTCTCTTTAGTGAACTCGCCAGAGCTATCAAGAAACCAGGCATCAGCGAAGGCTCTGTTCACTGCGTCCATGATGTATGAAACTCCGGCTTCTTTATCTGGAAAGCAGTCCGAAAGCTCCCCTGTAATCACCACTCCCACTTTTTCAGGTTCAAGGCGCGCTGATATATCAAGAAGCAGTTCAGGAAGCTTTGCATTCTTCCAGAGAGGAAGATAATGCAGTTCTATGAATTTGCCTTCCGAGGATGCTATCTTGGTGTTTGCGCCGCCTATGTCTATGCCCAGGATCATGGTATATAAGTTGTTTGAAGAAACCAAAAGGATTATGTCTTCACGAATATGAACACCTGTTCCTGCTTTATCCTCTCATCGATCTCATCCATGTACCGCCTCTTGAGCACAGAGACAAGTTCATCAGGCAATCTCCTGACCTGAGGACATCGCTCATCCAGAGAATCCACATCCACCACAGGGTACAGTTCGCACAATTTGGGGCGACACCTGTATATGCGGCATCGCTTCTCTTTATTCAGAAATATGCACTGTCCTTTTATCATCTTCGCAGCGAAGTAGATCCCGTGTTCCCCTTTTGCCCGCCTGAAATACCTTTTCCTGTCCAGTTCAAAAGCATATTCCTTTCTTACATCCTCTATCAGATCCTTGATCTCATTTTCTGTCAGCACAGGACAGTTGCGGCAGCACAGAGAACCACAGAGTTCAATATCGCAGTCCATGGCTTGCATTCTACCAGTTCTCTGCCAGCACCTCATAGTATGACTGCGGATGCCTGCACGCAGGGCATTCCCTGGGCGCCTCAGCTCCTTCATGTATATTACCGCAGTTGCGGCAGTGCCATTTTGTACTGCTCTTCTTTTTGAAGGCAGAGCCCTCGTTCACGTTCTTTAAAAGCGCCCTGTATCTTCTTTCATGAAACTGCTCCACTTCTGCGATCCTGGCAAATGATTCAGCTTCAAGGAAAATCGCAGATATCTGTTCATATCCTTCGTTCCTTGCTGCGCCTGCAAAGTACGTATATCGATTCCTTGCCTGGGATTCTCCTGCAAATGCTGCAAGGAGATTCTTTTCTGTCTGGCTTCCTTTAAGGTTCATTACGTTTTTTAGATCCCGCTTGCGATATTTAAAGTTTTGTAAAAGTTTATGAATTTATTATTTCTCCATCAGATAGGCCCCGATTATTATTACGATTAGAGCTATCACGCTTGTAATGATCGCCATATCCCTGCCCAGTTCAGATCTCATCACTGCGCCTTCTACGCCACCTATTATTCCTATTGCAAACAATACATGCCCTGCTATTTTCTGCGTTTTCATTTTTACCACCTGTGAAGCAATAATATAATGTTTAATACTTATATTTTTCCTTCTGAAAGGATTTAGTAGTATCAGAGGAAAGATTAGCACATGCAGGTAATAACCTGGTTCGGGACTTTCACACTGGAAAAAGACAGTATAGTGGATGTCGAGCTATTTCAGAAAGACATTGATGCCATCATAACTTGTCTGCTGGAAGAACCATTATTGCTGCATGGGAGGATCGCTGGACTTGATCTTCGCGATCTTGCGATAAAATACGGGTTTGTCACGTCATCCAGGGAGTATGATCTCATGCTCCATGATATCAATATAAAGCTTGCGAAAAAAAAGATGGAACAGACTGTCACTGCTGACAGGAAGATAATAGCAGCGATCGAAGCAATAGATGATCTGGACGAGACAGGGAACATACTCGGAGAGAGGCTGAAGGAATGGTACATGCTGAATTTCAGCAGGATAGATCTGAAAGGAAGCGAACTTGCACGATTTATTCTGGAAACGAATGATCCAGAAATCGAGGATCTGAAGATGATGCGGAGCTTTGCAACCGGGCTTCTGGGATTGTACGAAGCGCGAAGTTCATCAGAGGAATATCTTAAGAAAAAGATGCCAGAAATAGCTCCCAACCTCACCAGCATAGCAGGATATCTCCTGGGAGCAAGGCTTCTGTGCATTGCAGGAAGCCTTGAGAACCTGGCATCAATGCCTTCAAGCACAGTTCAGGTGCTCGGAGCGAACAACGCATTATTCAAGCACCTGAAAGGCAAAGCCACATCCCCAAAGCACGGCATCATTTTCAGGCATCCGTATGTGAACACAGCACCAAAATGGCAGCGTGGAAAGATAGCAAGGGCTGTGGCCTCAAAAATATCCCTGGCAGCGCGTTGTGATCAATATTCAGGGGAATTAAAACAAAACCTTTCCAGCGATCTCGAGAAGAAAGTCATGGGAATAAAAAAAAACTATCGTCGGAAATCACGAGTATAAATTGGTTGAAACGATAAAAACGTAACAAGAATTGATAATTCTTGGGGACAACTCTAATAATAACCAGGATATGAAAACTGAATACTATACACAGATCATATCAGAACCTATCGGGGAAAAACCAATCTGGCAGGCTTGCTTTGAATTCTTCCTTGAGGCAGGAGAGGTCTTTTTTCAGAATTTTCAGGATTTCTTCTTTGCTTTTTATAACACCTCAATCTTGAACTCTTTCTTAACCTCTTTGACCATAAGGAAGTGCTTATCTTTCGTCACCAGCTTCAATTTATTGTTCAAAGCAACTGCCGCAATAACAGAGTCCACAGCAGGTATCGGCTTGCCAGCTTTTAATAGCTCAGTTGAAATTATTAAAGCAAGATGGTAATCGGATTTTGACGGGAAAAGAACTCGAAGATTGAGTTCTATTGCTTTTGGGAACTCTATAATGTTCAGTATGGTGGTGCAACCCTCAATAGTTTCCTTTTCCTTAAATGCGTCGATCAGTGTATTTGTGTCGTATAGACTCTCTTCCATTCTGCATCCCTCATCTTTTCATACCCTTTCGCAGCTTTCTCAAAACTCAGCTCGCTCAGGCTCTTTCTGAAATCATCGCCAAGCTCATCAAGCAGGTCTCTGGTCGTGGTTTCAGAGCCTCTCTCCTCAAGCTTTCCAATAAACTCTATTATGGCTCTTCTGACGACTTCGCTCCACCGTATCTCTTTGTGCAGCTTCATTCTTGCATACACTTCATCAGGTATTGAAAGTGTTATGTTTGTCATATACTTATTTATGTGATTTCACGTATTTAAGTATTAATATCTAAGGAGATTGTGCACAGACAATTCAGTCAAATATATCTTCACCCTCTGAGGTCAGTTTTAGCCTGAAATAGAATTCAGGATCAATTTCTTTTAAACTTTTGATTTTTTCATCTGTCAGGAGAAGCAGTTTTACTTCCTTCTTAAAATCAGTTTCTATTTTACGGGTTATTTTTCTTAGCTCTACAGCATCAGCATGATTTTTTGCATAAATCCACATATCGATATCGCTTTGCGGCGTATCTTTTCCTGCTGCGAAGCTTCCATAAATACCAACAATTCCGTGCTTTGTTAATTCTTTGAACGACTTGTGGTTCGCCATATCATAGATATTGATAAGCTGCCTGAGCTTACTGAGGAGCAAGTTATCTCTTTTAATGGAGAGAATCTTTTTATTTTTGAGCCTCTTTTCCTTAATAAAGCCCAATTTTTTGAATATTTTTATTGCCTGATGGACTTGCGCCGGGGATGCGTCAGTATTTTCTGAAATTTCTCTTATGTATGATTCGTTTTTACTGGAAAGGTCTTTCAGGATTATCAGGTTCTTTTTAGTGAATACCTTTTGTAAATCGTTCATCTATGGCAAACATCTTGTTCATTATTAATAAACATTTTGTTTATTATTTATTAACATTTGCCGGAAATGCAAAAATATATCAAAGCATTATCATCAGCAGGACGGCGCCGGGGACAGGCTGCAGTCTCCTGCCCGGCGCGCGAGGTTAGAGATGGAGGTGGAGATGTTTGTGAGATGACCTTCCTGCCCTTAAAGTTCTGGTCGTTGGTCTCATCCCTGGGAGATTTGCAGAGAACTCTCCTGACAATGAGTTTATGTATGGATTTAGTATAAGATTATGTAATAGATAAGATGCTAATCTTAGATTCCTCTTCAATAATATTGTTAGCTAAAGTTAGATTGCTTGAGAAATTCCTTACTGGAAAACAGGCAGTTATCCCTTTATCGGTGTATAACGAATCGGTCATTCGCGGCAAAGATAAAGGAAGAGAGGATGCATATCTGATAGAGGCTCTCGTAAAAAACGGAAAAATAAAGGTCTCTGAGCCAAACAAACCAACATGCAAGGAAGTAGGAAGTTTATTTAACCTTCATGGCGGTGAGAGAGATGTGCTGGCACTGGCAAAAGATATGAATATAAAGTGCATAATATGTGATGATAAGAAGGCAATTAATGCATGTAAAATCCTTGAATTAAAATTTATTACAGCGCTTAACGTAATAATCGCAATGTGCTTAAAAGGTAAAATTTCGAAAGAAGAGGCAGAAAAGCAAATAGATATGCTTGATGAATTGGGCTGGTATAACATCAGAATAATCAAAAAAGCAAGGCAGGATATAGATGCTTAAAATGGAAGTACCTGAGAGTTTGATTGATTCCCTTAAAAGAATAAGAAAATACGAACCAATCGAAGAATCTTTACTGCTCCGTCAGGCCCTGGAATACGGCATACGGGATATTGAAAAAGAATTAGCCATCAAATTATTCTCTGAAGGGAAAACAACGATAAGTGAATCTGCAGAGATTGCGCAGCTCTCAATAGGCGAAATGATAGAATTGTTGTCATCGCGTGGAGTAAAATCAAAAATAACGCTGAAAGATTACAAAGAAGGCTTATCTTCAGCTTTAGAGCTTGTCTGAATATTCCTTCATTGACTTGAAGCTTGAATGCGTGATAGCCGCTTAACCATCAGGTGACTCATCGCAGCATAAATCATTGACTCGCTGGTTTCAGGTAACCCTTCATAATCTTTACTTAACCTTC
>JAPZAV010000116.1 GCA_027460465.1 Candidatus Methanoperedens sp.
GTACACAGGCAAGCCGTATCCTGTCTATGATGTAAATGGCGACGGCGTGGTCAATTACTCAGATTATGATATCGTTGCCAGGAATGCTGATGAACACGTGTGAGATCGCAATGCAGGCTGATAGGACAGATTGGCAGCATTGAATACTGTGGGGCTCTACTGGTGCGCCGAATTCGAACCTCTGATAATAATGCCCAGAGTCACGCCTCGGAAGGGCGTATCTGCGTTTATCGGCGTTCATCTGCGGTTTTTGATATGTGGTGGTTGCCCTGTCTTCCTATTGGCGCGCCGGGGGTTAGATGGTTGTTATTTTATAAATATCAGCGGATGCTATTTTTCCACGAGCTTTTCCAGGATTTTCTCCAAGCGATTGTTGTGCTCTTTCATCCACTGGTTGTGCTCATCCATACGAATATTGTGCTCTCTCTGTTCTGATATAAATGAATCGAATTTCGTATTGAGTATTTCAATCCCGTTCTTAATATCTGGAAGTGCTTTTGTGTCTTCCTTGATGTTTAACAAAACATCTATACCAATATCCAATTTTCGACTGATATCTGAAAGCTCGTCAGTATAAAGCCTCAGAAATTTCTGAGGGAGATATATCTTAAACGGTATCTCTTCGCTGGTGATATCCTCTATCACTGCGCCTTTCAGCGCTCCTTTATTTCTAATCTCCTCAAGGAAATCATTAATTAAGCCATTTTCACCACAGCAGACAATCTTTACGCTATTGTCTATATCATTGAACGTAAATCCCCGAAGGTCATAAAGCCTGGCAATATCTTCTATCAAAGATCGGAATCCCATATCCTGAACTTTCCCTGAGATCCTCATGTTCCAGCATTTTTCCATTAATTTGTTCATGTAACCAAACAATATTAAACCTTGCTTCTAATTTGCATGCACATTGACCGCCCGCCCCGCCTCAGGCTCAACCACTGTAACCGTGAACAGCTTCAACACCTCGCTCCCTGCAGGTCAGGTGCTGGTGAACTTTACAGTAGGCACCACGAATGGTAATCAGGTGAATTTCAATGTCAGCAGCCTGAAAGCTAATGCGAACTATATTATCAAAAGAGATGGAGCATCCTTCCTAACAGTGAGCAGATCCCTCAGGAACGATCAGGTTCAATAACTCACAGTGGTTATCCAATCGCACATTTACAGTTGAGGAGGACTCAGGACCTTCAGGCAGCATCTCAGGCAGGCTCAGCTATTTAAACGAGACATCGCTTGCAGGCGCCACAGTCTCGCTGTTCTACAGCAGAGGTGTGAAATACTACAATGCTACGAATTTGATTCCAGGAACAACTTACACCATAAGCACGAGAACTGTTGATATTGCAGGGAACATCAATAAGATCTGGGTCAATCACTCTGCAAGAACAAGGTAAAAACAATTTTTGAAATTACATATTAAATATAATAATAATAACAAATATTATTTGGACATAATGATTATGATCATGAGCATAACCTAATTAGGTTATGAGATGTGCACTGGAATTTTATTTAGTGCTTTTTATGTTCATCACTGTTGCAGGTGCCGCTTCACCTGTTGAAATAAGTGTAAATCCAGTTTTTATGGTTGTGGAGAATGGTCAAGAATTTACAGTCGACATTGCGATAGATCCATTAAACAATTCAATTTCTGCAGCACAATTTAATCTGATTTTTGATAGTTCCAATTTAGAAGTAAAGAACGTCAATGAAGGTGATTTATTTAGACAAAACGGTGCAAATACAATTTTCAATCCTGGTAACTTGGATAATAGCGATGGGAATATCATCAATATATGGGGACTTATTATAACGCCAGGAGCATATGTAATTACAAAAGGAACCCTCGCAACAATTACAATGTATTCAAAAATGGCGGGAATCTCACTTTTTAACCTTACTAATGTGATTGTGAGTTATCCTGATAGCCGCGTGGCTGAGATCAATATATCAAACGGCTCTGCTTCTGCTATTCAATCTGCAGAAAATCACCCGAGCAGCAGCAGTGGTAGCGGTGGAGGTGGTGGCGGAGCAGGTGGAGGTTCAGCAGAGAATTACAGCAATATCGTTTTAAGAGAAAAATATGATCTCTTTATCTATAAAAACCTCACCACTTCATATTGCTATAGAAATGTTGATAACCCGATAGTTTGCGTAAATATTACAGGAAACATTAATGGAGGTGAGACCAGCACAATTGTAGAAGTGCTCAAAAATACTTCTTCACTTGTGAAAGCACCTGCGGATGGACTGACCTTCAGGAATGTCAATATCTGGGTGGGCACATATGGATTCGCTTCGTCCCAGAATATTCAAGATGCTGTAATAACCTTCCGAGTTGATAAATCGTGGATTGATGAAAATAGAATAGACCCTACTTCTATACTTCTCTCACGCTATTCTAATGGTTGGAGCTCCATGCCTACCGAAAAAATCGGTGAAGATGCATATAGGGTCTACTATAAAGCTCATACTAACAGCTTCTCTCCATTTGCCATAATAGCTAAGAAGTCGGATATTCAAGGTTATCATGGAATTCCTTCGATGACTGATGACATTGATTCTCAACAGGAAGAAATAATACAGAATAATGAATTGCCAGTTAAAGAAAATTCGGACGATTTAAATAACTCTCTATTAATAGGGGTGCTTATAGGTATAGGGTTAAATCTTGCTTTAATTTATAAAATTAGAGCTACGAGAGAGAGATATTACTAAAGATTGATGATTTTCACTGTTTATCGATACTAAGATCCATATTTTGCCTGTCAACAGGTGTGGGGCCGTTAGAAGAATCAGCAGTTTTTCTTTCGCATATTGTGCCAATGAGTTCTATACCATGATCTGTGAAAATAAATGGATGAGGTATTTCATTCACCCGAGTTAATCTCATTTTTTTAACATGAATGTAATACGTGGGATGAGGATCAATCTCATTTTCATATTTTTTATTAAATAAAATGACGCCGTCTGCCATAAAATCAAACTCATCAAATTCTTCTTTTTCAGGATCACCCTTCTTTTCAGTGACGGCGAAGCATGTTATCTTCTTTTCCTTTATTTCTTTAAGGATATTTCGCCAGTGAGTTGACCGCCTGAAGTTATTCGCATCAGAAAAGATATTGAGCGAATCAAAAGCAATTCTTTTGGGTTTAAAGACTGAAATGATCTCCAGTATCTCCTCAGTTGAAAACCTGCTGAACCCGAAAACCTCAAGAAATCCTCTTTCCATATATTCTCCGATGTCCCATCCAAAGCGTATTGACTGCTTTATGATCTGTTCCGCCATTTCTTCAAATGAGAATAAAATGCACCTTTCATTATTTTTTGCACCTTCAAGCAAAAATTGCAATGAAAAAGTGGTCTTACCTATGCCTGGCTGACCGGTTACCACTACTATGAATCCTTCCGGTACCCCCCCTTCAATATTTCTGTCAAAAAGAGGAATACCTGTATTTACCCTTTTGATTATTCTGCTAATGCTTTGAGCATCTAATTTCTCTTTAAATCTGAGTTTGTCCATCCCCATAAGAGCGCGTTCAAGCACAACATTCTTTGTACCGAGTTCCTTCTCATATCGTTCAAGGATCCTCATTGCCTCTGTACTGAGGGTCGTATGTATGGGACGTTTATTGTGCATAGTACTCCAAATAATTTGCGTCTATTCTACTGAAATTGCTATGTGATATATTGATTGAAATTATCTATGATCATAAAGTAATTATTTGGTCATAATATATGTATCTTATGATCATTCACATCATAATTTCGATGTACATGTAACATGACTATTCAAGGAATGGAATGAGTAAAGTATAAAAAACGCATGAACTTTTGGTATTTCCACTTTCAGCGATTTCATCGAATTTTCTCTAACTCAAAGAGCAATTCATAAAAAGCCATTCCTTTAACTCCGATAAGTTAAAATGAAATGGAAAAGAACATAGATACATCAAAACCTTAAAGGAAAGTGAATGATCTGCCCATCATCGAATTGGATGGAATGAAAAGTATTTTTATCAGCCTTATACTGATTTTACTGATATTGACTTCAGGCTGTGCAGAAAAAAAGGAAAAAGTCAACCTCAGCATTGTTCAGGAACAGGATATCAGGGTGAACGATACTGCCATCAAAGTTGCCATAGCTTCTGTGGTCTCCCCGAAAGAGTCACATGTATATTATGAAGAAATGATACGGTATATCTCAAAAGAACTGGGCGGACCTGTGAAGATAATACAGAGAAGGAGCTATAAGGAAGTGAACGATCTTGTAAAGAACCATGAAATAGATCTTGCTTTTGTGTGCAGTGGGGCGTATATCGAAGGCAGGTCCGATTTCGGGATGAAGCTCCTGGTGGCACCGCAGCTATATGGAAAAACAACATATAATTCATATATAATCGTTCCAGTGAACAGCACCTATAACAGTATGCTTGAGCTCCGTGGCAGGAGGTTCGCGTTCTCAGACCCGTTATCAAATTCAGGTAAGCTTTACCCCACATACAGACTTTCTCTTATGAACGAGACCCCGGAATCCTTTTTCGGGAAAGATGAAAAAGGAAGAGATAATTATTTTTTTACTTACAGCCATGACAGTTCCATCATCGCGGTAGCAGAGCAGCTTGCGGAAGGGGCTGCGGTGGACAGTCTGGTCTTTGAGTATATGAAAGAAACGAAACCCGAGATCATATCAAAAGTAAGGGTCATTGAAACTTCCCCAGATTTCGGCATTCCTCCTGTGGTTGTCCCAGAAGACATAGATCCATTTTTAGAGCAAAGACTTAAAAATATTTTTTTGAAAATGAATAAAGACGATGAAGGCCGCAGAATCCTCTCCAGGATCAGGATCGAAAGGTTTGTGGAGATCAATGACAGCGCCTATGATTCGGTCAGGGAAATGAGGAATAAGATAAGATGATAAGCCTGAGATTCAAGATCATTATTTCAACCCTGTTGATCGGGTCGTTAATAATCATTGGATCCTACCTATTGATCCAGGACATTCAAGCAGGCATTATTGAAAATGAGTTCCGGGAAAAAGGATTTCTGCTTGCGAATAACTTGGCTCTGGAAGTCACAAATCCTGTTCTTCTAAATGATCCTATTGAAATAAAGCATTCCATTGATGCTCTCAAGGACAGTTACACAGATATCGAGTACATCTATGTGACCGATTCTGAAGGAATAGTGCTTGCTCATACGTTTGAGAACGGCTTTCCAAAAGCACTTCAAAAACTGAGCGAACCTTCGAGCGTGATGAAAGAGCACGTTTTAGAAACTGAAAGAGGGATCATACACGAATTCGATGCCTCGCTTTTCAAGAACACGGGCTATGTACACATCGGTGTTTCAGAGAACAGCGTAAGAGAGAAGATCAACGAGGCGTCGAGAAAGCTCTTACTTCTGGCGATATCTGCAGTGTTTCTTGGCGGGATATTCATCTATTTCACTGGAAGAAGACTTACTGAACCCATCCTCAGGCTCACTGAAGGGGCAAAAAAGATAAATAACGGTGTACTGAACCAGAAAATAGAGATCGATTCCAGCGATGAACTGGGAGTACTGGCAAAGACCTTCAATGATATGGCTTCCAGTCTTGATAAAAAGATCGGGGATCTGGTACTGGCAAAAGAGCGAACCGAAACTGCTGAGAGATATCTTGAGACCCTGTTTGACAGGATCGAGGACGGCATAATTGTCCTGAACAGAAATCATGAAATCATCAGAACGAATGAGTCGTTTCTGAGAATGATTGGCATGTCTCAGGAACAGGTGCTTGGAAAAAGCTGCCATGAAGTGATCTTTGGAGATAACCCCTCCTCTACCGGAGAGTTGTGCTCCATTGATACAATGCTTCATACAGGGAAGCCTGTAAGAACACAGCATGAGATCAGGATTAATGATCATAAGAAGATCATGGAGATAGGCGGGTCGATATTTTCTGACAGCAAAGGCGAGATCAATTTCATTCTGGTGCTGAGGGATGTCACTTCGCAAAAAATGCTCGAAGAAGAGATCATCGCGCGAAATAAAGAACTCACGATTCTCAATGAAATATCAAAGAACATTACAGAGACCTTTGATCTGGATATAATACTGTCAAAAGCACTTGAAAATTTATTGAAACTCACGGGCATGGAGTATGGAGATGCTTATATTTTTGATGAAAGCTCAGGTGAGTTTGTGCTTAAGATACATTCAGGGATGGATGCAAATCCGATCCCGATGAATACTCTGAAGCACATCATGAAAATCAATGAAGTATCATTGATCGAGGGTGCGAATCCATTCATTGGAATCCCTTTGAGATCAAAAGAAAAGGTTCTGGGGATGATCACTCTCGGTGACGGTGCACAGGGGATTCCGATCAAGAACAGGGAACTTTTTACTGCAGTGGGCAACCAGATAGGGATATCTATTGAAAATATTTTATTTTATAATAATATCAAAAATCTGAAGGAATTCAATGAAGAGATATTGAATAATGTGGATCTTGCCATCCATGTGATCGATACAGACATGAAGATCCTGGCTGTCAATAATGAATTGCTGGTTCTCAGCAGGGGCATGCTCAAGAAGGAGCAGATGATAAATAGAAACCTTTATGATGTTTATCCTTTCCTCAAAGAAAAAAATGTAGATAAAGAATATGAATACGTTCTGAAAACAGGAGAGATCTTCCACAGCGAAGATAAGACAGAATTCTATGGCGAGGTGATCTTCACAAGCACATCCAAGATACCGATAAAAGACAGGAATGGAAATGTTGAAAAGATCATCACAGTGATGAAAGATATCTCAGACAGGAAAAGACTCGAGGAAGAGCTTAAAGATTCCTACGAAGAGCTGAGATTGACCTATTTAAAACTCAAGGAACTTTATAAAGTAAAGGACGCTTTTCTTTCAGGCATGTCGCACGACCTGAGGACACCTCTTACAGCGATCATAGGATATACCGAGCTTTTGCTCGAACAAAATATCACTTCTGAGCAAAGGAATGAGCTTGAGATAATCCTGAGGAATGCACAAAGATTATCAGGATTGATAAATGGACTGCTCGATACAGCGCTCATTGAATCCAGGGCACTTTCCCTCGACATTCAGACCCTGCCGCTCCGGGACATCATATCTCACGCAGCAGAGGATCTGAGCATGATGGCAGCGATCAAGAACATCCCGATAAACATCGAGGTACCTCAGCGGGTGATGGTCAGAGGTGATAGAGATAGGCTCGGGCAGGTATTCTCGAATGTACTGGACAACGCTATCAAATTCACGATAAAAGGCAGCATAAAAATATCCGCAGAAGAAGAAAACGAATGGGTGCATGTGAAGATCGATGATACCGGGATCGGTATTCCTCAGGAAAGGCTTGAAAAGATATTCGATATGTTTTACCAGTTAGATACCGCACAAACGCAGAAGTACGGGGCAGGACTGGGTCTGTGGATATCAAAAAGCATAGTTGAAGCACACAAAGGTAAGATCTGGGCGGAAAGTAAAAATAGTGGGAGTACATTTCATGTTTTAATTGCAAACGGAAATATTAATGAATAAAACAGCATCTCTCAAAAAAGTCCTTGTTGTAGACGATGAACCTGACACGCTTGAGCTTGTCAGATTGGTGCTCGAGAGCGGAGGTTTTAAAACAATGCTGGCATCGAGCGGGAAGGAAGCGCTGAAAATGATCGAGACCACAAAGCCAGACATCGTGCTTCTTGATATCATGATGCCTGATATGGATGGATGGGAGATCTTCAGGAAAATAAAAGCGAAGCATTCCACGATTCCGATCGCGATCCTGACAGCAAAAGCACAGAACATTGACAGGTTGCTCGGGCTGCATGTATTAAAGGCTGATGATTATATAACCAAACCTTTTGGAAAGAACGAGTTGATCGAGAGGGTAAGAAAACTGGCAGTATGAGAAGACATAAAAACAAAGAGAACAATGGAGAAATTATGCAGGAATCAAAATATGTAACCCTGTTCTATACCCAGGAACGATGGCAAAACTGGATAAATAAAGTGAAAGAAAGCGGCTTCAAGCTCGAAGACCAGGAAAAAGGAGCCGTATTTGTGAATATGGAAGATGATGTCGTTCTTGCATGTTTGAAATTGTCTTCAAAATATGATAAAAACCTTATCTCAAAAGAAGAAGCCCTGAAACATCTCAATGACATTAAAGAAATAGTCCTGAAGAAGATCGACCCCATAGACGAGGATATTGATCTGATGCTTGAGTCCATACAATTATCCCTGATGGGGGTCTTTGCTTCATGCGAATGCTATGTTGAGAAGGCCTTTGAAAAAACAAAATCCCTGGGCACTTTGATACAGAGCGCTGTAAACGCAGAAAAAGAAGATAATCTGGGTGCAGCGCTTGGCAGTATCGCACAGATCGGTGCAAATATCCTCTCAGGCGGGAAGCTTAACGAGAAAGACCTTGAGGATCTGCCTGAAGGGCTTGTGGCTGAATGGCTCGACGGCATAGACTCGATAAGCGCCGCGATGGTAGGGGATACAAGTTATAAAGATGATGAACCTGATGAGGGCGATTGAAAATACAGGCAGCAGGCTGGTGGACGAAGATCTGTATCTGCGTTTATCGGTGTTCATCTGCTGCCAAAATGCAGGTTCGTTATGCTGATTCACGATATTCTGGGTCTGGAACACAGTGAAAACATATATTTTGTTGAAGAAAGCTATGCATCTTTAAAAAACATCTCATTGACGCTGCAGTATTTAAAAAACATCCAGAGAGACCCTGAAGCTGAGATCAGCGCAATCAAAGATGAAAATGATGACATCATGGGACTCGTCCTGTACAACCCAAGAACTGAAGATTCTCCAGATTTCCATGCCATCTTCACGAACATCATATCATCAAGACCTGTGCAGAATGAGGCCAGCAGGAAATTTTCAGTCATAGCAGGGAATTTGAAATTAAACAAAACATATCAGACCACCTCCAGAGAATTTAACGACGCTGTGATCGAATATTTTTCACTTGCACTCGTGAACAGGCAGCTTTGCGAGAAGTGCCGCATATCGAAAGAGCCGTATGAAATGGTATACATCAAGAGCAGGAGCCCAAAATTGAAAGAACTTCTCAGGAAGCACAAACTCAAAGGAAGCATACTTGAGATATGCTGCGGTAATGGCATGTCGACCCTTCCCCTCCACGAGATGGGGTACGATCCTCTGGCAACAGATAATGATAAATGCCAGATCTGTCAGGGGCTTGAGCACAGCGTTCTCGATCCGGGAAGGACGATCGTTCTTGATGCCACTGTGCTTTCTCAGTTCTTCCCAGAAAGTTACTTTGATTCAATAGTGGGTTTCATGCTCGGGACGATTTATCCTTTTAACAGGGAAACATGGGAAAGCATGATGGTCGAGATCGTCAGGCTGGTAAAGCCCGGGGGAATGATAATGCTGACCGTGAACAAAAAAGAAGAGATCGAGATCCTGAGGAACGTACTTGAAAAGAACAGTATAAAAGGAAACCTCGTTGATAACACTGATGCTGATGGCATTTATGACCAGTGGGCATATGTAGGGTATAAGTAATGCCCAGGGACAGAAGGGATTATTTCTACAGAAAAGCCAGGAAAGAGGGCTACCGCTCACGTGCTGCATTTAAACTGAAGCAGATAAGTGAAAAGTTCAACCTGATCAAGAAAGGGAATACGGTGGTTGACCTTGGCGCAGCGCCCGGAGGATGGCTGCAGGTGGCTAAAGAGCTTTCTGGTGGAAAAGTCGTGGGCGTGGATCTGCTTCAAATAGAGGAGATCGAAGGTGTGGAGACGATCAAAGGGGATATTCGCCTCGATGCTACCGTGGAAAAAATCAGAGAGAAAATCAAAGAGGGTGCAGATGTGGTACTGTGCGATGCAGCCCCGAATCTCTCAGGTAACTGGAGCTATGACCATGCCCGTTCCATAGATCTTGCCTCCTCTGCCCTTGAGTGCGCAAGGAAGATACTGAAGACAGGAGGCGGGTTCGCCGTAAAGGTCTTCCAGGGCGATATGTTCCCGGGTTATCTTGATGAAATGCGCACATATTTTGCGAAAGTGCAGGCTTTCTCACCTGAAGCTTCACGAAAGCCGAGCGCTGAGATCTATGTCATTGGCAGGGATTTACTACCGGAAGTTGTGAGGTTGAACCAGGAGTACCAGGTCGTCATAGAAGATGTGGGAGCCGGCGGAGACGGGATAGCCAGGATCGAGGATTTTGTGGTGTTTGTGAAAGGCGCAATAAAAGGGGAGAAGCTGAGAATCAGGATCCGTTCTGTCAAACCAAATTTTGCATTCGGGGAAAAAATCGAATGAATGCAAAATACAAAAATTTATTTAGTATAGAATTACAAAGCTTCATCGGAAAAACATGGAATTGTCAAAGATCGAAAAGATTCTAAAAAAAGAGCCGAATGAGGCTGCAGAAGAGCTATTAAAAGAGGTTGAAAAAGCTTACGGCGAGATACCTTACATCCTCAATTTCATGAAGCAATCGCCTGAACTCCTCGTTACAAAAATCCTGTACGACAATGCCATAATCCGCGAGTTCAAGCGCCTGGATTCGAAGACCATAGAACTGATCTCGATCGGTGTATCTGCTGCTCTTAAATGTACTCACTGCCTGAAAATGCACATCCGCGTTGCCCAGAGGCTGGGAGTGACAAATGAAGAGATCTTCGATGCAATACTCATCGCAGGCTCGTTATCCAATGCTGCAGTGCTTGCAGAAGGTACGCGTGCGATGGATTCGGAGAACCTCAAGCTCAAGGATGAATGCGAAGTTTGCGGTTTCCCGATAGAAAAAGAAGGGACTGAATAGGCTATCCCGGAGCGGTTCCAAGCACATTGATGATCCTGATAAGTTCAGTGAACGCCTCTATTTCTCTGGCAAGAACCTCTTCTTTTGTCATTGAAATGCTCATCTCGCCATCCACGGTGAGAAGATCAGGACCCCTGCGCACCAGTCTGTCGATCCCGTCGCCTGACAGTATTTTCTTGATCTCAGGGTCATGGACGAAAGCTCTTCCAGGGAAGAAAACGGTCTCCTTTACCTGGGATAGATCCAGCGCTTTTATGTCCTCAATGGTTATCAGGCATCCGATATCTTTTCTTACAGGCACCACGTTTACAAGCCCGCCCAGTTTATCGAATATCTCCTTTAACAGCGGCGCTGCCACCTCACCTGCTATTATCGTTGCTTCTTTCGTTATTTCCGGCAGTCTTGAAAGTGCCTCCTCTTCGTTTCTTATGGCAAAAGGTGAGCCGATCTCAGGGTCGTACAGAGGAGTACCTGTGACACGGAACCTGAATTTCCTGCTCATCTCGTACACCATGGATCTGAACTCTTCGAGGGTGTGAGGTACAACTCCTTCTATTACAGGCGCATTGTCAAGGATCAAACCCTGCTCAGAAGCATTGGCAAAACGCATCAGAATCAGACCTTTCACACCCATACCTTCAAGGTCTGCACAGGTCTTCAAAAGCACATCTCCATCATTCACCCCAGGAATGAGCACCGCTGCTGCATAGACAGTGCATTTCTCTGCAAGAATGCCGAGCGCTTCAAGCGAATCCTCAGGAGACCTGTCGTTCATGTACTTCCTGCGCAGCTCAACATCAGTTGCGAAGACCGTGAACGTGATTTCGTTCACACCGTGATCAATGAAGAATCTGGCATCGTCTTTGTTCAGCCCTTTTCCGCTCGTGTACCCCAGATGAATGGGTTTTTTAAATTGCGAGAGAAATTTCACAAGGGCTTTCAGTTCAGGGTAACAGCTCACATCTCCCCCTCCGCTCACATTGAACTTCGAAATGTCCTTATTGAAAAAGACCGCCTGCTGCACCTCCTGCGCAACCATGGACAGGGGTTTGAAACCTGAATAGCCCTCTTTAACGCTTCTTGTACAGTAGTTGCATCCTTTCTGGAAGGGGAGACAGTGCTTGCACCCAAGAGGAGGGACTTCCTTTATTCCCCTGAAATAGCAGTACCTGCAAAAACCCATGCAGTCATGTCCTGGACGCCCTCCAAGATCTGCCAGTATTTCCATGATTCTACGAGATGCGAACAGATATCATAAATCTATTGTAGATCCTTCGAAAGCAGCGATAGCTTTATTTAGATGTATTATCATAGGAATGATCAATTTCGGTATTATGATCATGATGATGATGACATGATATCGGAATAACAGAAGAAGGAGACTGAAGGTATGAAATATTCCGTAGGAGATATAGTGAAATTTAAGCTTGGATCGGGTGAGATAGAAGAAGGAGACGTCCGGTTCGTTGAGAAAAAGCGAAGTGGTCAGATTTTGTACATAAACAGCTTCAGCAGATGGGCATATAAGGTCCCTGAAAAGAGGATCATAAAACGGATCCGGAAGTAAACCTCTCAACCGCAGGCGGCAAAAAAAGAACGTCAGAAGTACGTTTTACGGCAGTAGAATCTGAGTGTGGCTACACACCTTTTTCCCCTCAGACTCTACGACCATAATAGCAGAATGGAATAAGCTGTATATATTTTAAACGATTTATAATGTTATAGAGAAATTGAAAATTACAACGGCTTTGAAAATTTCAATGATATTGAAATTTTCATACCATTTGTAATATCTGCCAGTTGCATAATCTGTTCGTATGTGAACGTACCAAGATTACCTACCCTGCGGCTTTTGAGCTCTTCAGCAGCAGTAGCCATATCAGGTGCTCTTCGTCTTCACATAGCCTTCCTGTTTTCAGGCATCGAGCCAAAGATAATGGTATATCTGGCAGGTGGGCTGATCATCTATGCAACATATACCCTTGATCGTACATTCAGCAGCAATGAGGATGAAATAAACAGAAAAGAACACCAGGAAGTTATTGATGACGCTGTGCCTGCTGCTTCATGTATGCATCGCTGGTGCATTTTTGATGAACATCATAAGAACCGAGCCGGTGATCATATCCTACAGCCTGATTGCAGGGATGATCTGCATTTCCTTTGAATCATCCATGGTCAATGATAATCCGGGAATAAGAAGATACTTCCGAGAGATTCTTGTGGACGGAGAAACCACGGTCGCACTCACCCTCAGGTCTATCATAAACTCTCTATTCTTTGCGCACGCTCCCTATAGTAATTGAAAAGCTCCTCTCCCCAGGAAAGAGCCGATTTGTTGAAACTCACAAGATCTTTCCTTGAGTCGAAAACTCCATTCTTAAAGAAAAGCGAAATGGAAAAAAAGATATCAGTCACAACACTTGCAAGTTTGATATCCTCCTCTGAGACATAAAGGCTACCGTTATTGAAACTCAGTCCATGGGCAAGTTTATCATAGTGTTCTTTTTCGATCTTATTAAATACTTTCCTTGTCAGGATAAGTGAGATATCTGTCCCTCTTTCAGCCAGCTTTAAAAAGAATTCGGGATAGACAGGATGCACGATCGGAGATATACCCATGATCCTGCTGGATTTCAGGATATTATCAAGGAATTCTTTATGGGGTTCAAAGAGCTCTTCGATGCTGCTTTCTAATATCTGGCTATCACCCAGCTCACCGATTCTCAGGAGAAGCCCTGCCGGGAATGCTCCTGTGTCATGCTCCTTCCAGAAAAGCTCTTTTTGCTCGATCGTTTCCAGTGTCTTTACCAGAGGTTCCAGGTGCATGGCTATGACCTGCCCGATATCAGTAAGACCATACTCCTTACCTTCCTGCCTGACCAGATTTCGTGCTTCAAGTATTCTGATCTGCGGAAGCAGCCCTGTAGCTGTGAAATTCAAAGAATGCCTCATCTCCCCCAGCGTTTTTGGTCCGTGAAGTAATAAAAGAAGGACTTTTTTATGTTTGTCTGATGATGAAATGACATTCAGAAGGTCTGCCATAATGAAATATATTCAGCCGGCTGCTTTCCTCTTTACCTTTTCTACTTCTTTCAATAGTGTATCAATACCGCCGTTGATCAGGGAATCGAACTTCTCGCCTCTCATGCTTGCCCTGTTCAACGATTCACCCAGCTCTACGGGGAGAGCGATATCAACCCAGTTATCTCTAACCCGGTGAAGCAGAGGATATTGAAGGAATTCCTGCGCAATTTTGTTTACCTTTGATGCGGTCTCATTATCCCTGAACTTGACAGGTACGTGAAGAGTCAGAGATGTAATTTTCCCCTCTTTATCCTTGGGCGTGTACAATCGTACGATCTCGGGTCCAAACCTTCCGAAGAACTGGTCAGTACCTTTCCCAAAACCTATCTTTTCGATCGCTGATACCGCATTCGCAGGTATGTCGTCCATGATACAGCCGCACAGAGCGTTTGTTATCTCTTTTTCTTCAGTGCTCTCTGCGATGTGAATAAAGTCATCAAGCGGGAAGCCCATCACGATCTCATCATCCCTGTATCCTGAGAACATCCTCGCTCCATTGCATAGCAGGGACATGTTCACTTTCTTCTCCATATATGGTATTGCAGTGCATTCTCCGCACACCGCGAACTCTCCTTTGAATTTCACCTCCACAGGCTGTTTTTCATGCAGCTGTGAGAGCACGGTCGCTACGCGCATGATCTTTCTGGGTGTTCCGACTATGATCACGGAATCTGGTTTTTTATCAGTTCTCTCAAGAGGGGAAACGCTCACGAATTTCGTATTTGCAGGTTTGATCCTGGGATATACCTCACCATAGGACGGTTCTGTGAATCCGAGCGCAAGTTCCCCGCTTGTGCATGTGAGTTCCTCGACCCCGAACAGGAAGCTTTCCCCGTATACAGCGCTTCGCCTCACCATCTCGCAGAACCTCATCGGTCTGGTGCTGGTTTTGTGTTCCTGATGCGCCTCTGTTATCTCTGTTATTATTCTTACAGCCACGGGTGATGAGGGTAATTCAAAAAATTTCCTGAACTTTGTCGAGAGTTCTTCGTATTTCATTCTAATTCTCCAATAAGATCAAATCCATTTTTTTCATTTCAATCCTCTACTCTTATTCCATTTTCCCTGGCAATATCCTTGAATGCATCAGCCACATACTTCACCTGTTCCCACTTCAGACCATAGGTATTGATCTTGAAATTCTTGCTCATGCCTGGATGAAGTCCCACTATCTTTCGCTTTTTCAGTTCATGGTACAGGAAATAGCCCCGCCTCTTATCCTTATCCGCGATCTCATGCAGCGGCAGGGATTCGAAATTCATCAGTGTGTGCTGTTTTGGTTTAACACCCATCTGATGGAATCCCTCTATCTTCTCAAGTTCCTGAACAAAATACTGCGCTTTCTTTACTTCCTCATCCCAGTGCTTGACCCGTTCTGTCACTGCAGGAAAAGATGCCATAAGCGTGGCTACAGGTGCTCCGAACACAGGCGAACATCCAAAAAGTGCAACCTCTTTCTTTGTGAACCCCCTGCCGCTCCAGTCGCCGCGCACGGTTGATTTATTGAATACCCTGGCTGTCCATTCATATGTTGTCGCAAGGATCCCTATGGGAGCTGATGCTGCCCAGCTCTTGTGACCGGAGCCGCACAGAAAATCCACATGCAGCTTTTTCCCATCCACGGGCATGATACCAGAGGAATATGCGGTATTCAACAGGAAAGGCACGCCGTAATCCTTGCATATCCTTCCCACTTTTTCCGCATCCGCAAGGTTCCCGTATCTGTAATCCACATGAGTGAGCACTGCCATCGCCGGAAGTTTCCCGGTTTTTTTCTCCACTTCCTCGAATTTCCCTGCATAGCCCTCGATATCGATCTCAAATCTGGGATAGCCGTTATGCGGCACTTCAACTACATTAAGTCGATTTGCCTCTGCAGCAAGATACGAAGTGTAATGTGCAAGGGCATCCACAACGACCGTATCGCCTGGTTCGCATACCATATGCATCGCAGCCCATTTTGCATGTCTGCACCCTGCTGTGAACCTGACATCGTCCATGTTCAGGAAGTTTGCGACGTCCTGCACAAGATCATGCACAGGCGGGTTATCCACAAGGTCAACCCTTGACTCAAAGCAGTAATCGCACACCGAGTAGCCGTCCCCGAATTCAAGCAGCGCTTTTCGCGCTTCTGCCGTCAGAACGCCTCCTCGCTGGATCGGATGCACATTGACATAGGTCTCCGAGATGCCTCTTATCACATTCCTGTATTTTTTAAAGTCCATGTTCAGCCCTTACGTGATTTGAGTTCTCTTAAAAGTTCCTCTTTTGAGGTTCTTCCCACGAATACAATCTCACCGTCTATGGCAATCGCTGGGACAGACAATATATTGAGTTCGCCGGCGCGCCGCTGCCCTTCAGGGTAGGAAATATTGATCTCTTTGAATTTCATATCCTCAGGGAGATTCTCAATTAGGAGGGTTCTTAACACATGGCAATCTCTGCATGTATCCGAATAATAAAGTTCGACTGTGGTCATTGTTATCACACGTTGATTTATCTCTTGATTTAAATCAATATTTGCTTTTGGGCAATGTTTATGATTGATGCACTTAATTTCAGGTCTATGCTATCTCATGATGAATTAATTTTTCTGATCAATAGCGATCCGCCCCTTGTTGAAGAGATGATCGACCCCATGGTTCAGGTCCAGCCAAATGGTATCGAACTGACCCTGCAGCGTGTGGAAGTCCACGAAGGTGCTGGAGCCATTGCATTTGACAATTCTGAAAGAAAACTCCCATCAACCAGAACCATTGACTTTGATGCGGATGGATGGGTTCACTTAAAAAAAGGCAGCTATAAAATCGTGTTCAATGAGATCGTGAACATCCCAAAAAACATCGCTGCCATAGCAAAACCCCGCTCAAGCCTGCTTCGATGCGGCGCAACGGTCGAGACCGCGGTCTGGGACGCAGGCTACAGCGGAAGGAGCGAAAGCCTGCTGATTGTTCATAACCTGAACGGTTTCAAGATAAAAAGAAATGCCCGCCTGCTACAGCTCCTGTTCTTCAGACTCGGCGAAGAAGTGCATAAAGGGTATTCTGGCATCTATCAGAACGAGAACATTTGATGCAGATGAATGGGCCCGCGGAGATTCGAACTCCGGATCTCCGCCATGTCAAGGCGACGTCATAGCCAGCTAGACCACGGGCCCGGCCACAAGTGGACAATCATTGCTAAGAAAATAGATTGTGGTATTTTCTAATCTCTTTTTTAGCTGGCGAGGCTATTACAGCATCATATAAAATAAACCTTACTGCTTCTTTTTCATCCTGAGGAATATCTCAACAATAACGCCAATTACGAAGAGGATGCCGATAATAAGAAACCAGTTCACAAGCAATCCAAACATACTTCCTTCAGGTTGTTTTCCATTTCCTGCAGGAGTCTGGTCAGGATGTATTATAACTGTCACCGAAGGGAGTGTTTCTTTCATTGCGGTAATTGCGAAAGGTGAGAAGCTGTAGGTATCAGCTTCGAAATACGTGTATGTACCGTCCTTCGCCTTTTCTGATGTTTCCTGCGTGCTCCATGTACTGCCGTCCCATTTAACCAGTTTGATCTCATTCCCTTTAAAACCGTTCCTTTCAAGCCATGCATTCTCAACCCTGAATAAGACGGCTGCATGCTGGATGTTTCTTTGCGTGGCAAACCCGGAAGTTCCGACCCAGATGTTCATATTCTTATAAATAGTCCCTGGAGCTTGAGTTTTAACCAGAGATGAAGTGTTCCTCAGCACTTCGATCATAGTAATGATCTCTCCGGCGTTGATGTTGCCTGTTATGTTCACGAATATAACAGGATTGCTATTGTTATTGAATTTATATCTTGTGACTGTGTTTCCATAGATATACAAATAGTATTTTTCTATTACTTCAATATTCGAAAATTCTTCACCCGAACTGCCGCCGCCTCCCCCTCCACCGCCGCTGCTGCTGCTGCTGCTGCTACCGCCTCCGCTTTGCTGTGATGGAACGGGATAGTTCCCCACAAGCGCGAAGGTGCTGAGATGGGAAACGTTCGTCCATGCATATCCAGAAAAATTCCCTGCATTCGTGGTATTTACGCCACTATTTGCAGGAATTCCCCACGTGCCGCTGCTCTTATTGTAATATGAGATCCTGAGAGAATTTTCATCAAGACCTGATGC
>JAPZAV010000117.1 GCA_027460465.1 Candidatus Methanoperedens sp.
ACTCACAAAGCTCGTACTTGAGCAAAACAAGGAAGAAACGAAGAATCTGACTTCTGGTGAGACCTGGAACGTCGGGGAAGGCTGGGCATTGATTTTAAACTCAACAGATACTGGAGCGATGCCATTGCAGGCAGCGTTCACGCTCAGTAAGGATGGCATTATAAAGGATTTTAAAGTCGTCTCCGCTGGCACACCGGATGCTAAACCGATATACACGTATGTTGAAAATAACGTAGCTGGTGAAAACAACGTGCCACTTTTCGTAACCTATGCTTCAAATATAACAAAAGATAAAGTGCAGCTTAAATACACATGGGCGATTAATACTTCTGTAACACAGATCACAAGCGGGGACATCTATGGGGTTTTCAAGGACGCAAATGTAATTGGAAAAACCCTTACTCTGAAGAATGACGACGCATCAATAACCCTTTCTCGAGGTTCTGCGCATCTTTTAATGGATGATTTGTATCTGGTGGTCAATGATAGTCCCTCTTTGGAATATTATCCGATGATGGTGCTCACACCACCCGTAATAAACCAGCATCCAGTTGCAGATTTTATTTACTCTCCATTGAATCCTGTCGTGAATCAAACAATAACCTTAGATGCTTCCCCATCCTATGACCCGGATGGGAATATAACAAGCTATAGGTGGAATATAAGTGAAAACATATTCACAACAAAAATTGTTAGTATCTCGTTTCCATTTGCTGGAACTTATTATGCTGGTTTGATAGTTACAGACAACAGTGGAGTAACTAACTATACTTATAAATGGATAAATGTTACAGCGCCTACTGTTGGTGGACCCAGCGGTGTCTGGACGTGGGGATTGAATACGTATGGTCAGTTGGGAGACGGAACAACAAATGAAAGTCATACTCCTGTTCAAGTGAGCGGGCTTACTGGCGTAACAGCCATTGCAGGCGGAATGGTAAATACCATTGCCCTCAAGTCAGACGGAACCGTCTGGACGTGGGGATTGAATACGTATGGTCAGTTGGGAGACGGAACAACAAATGAAAGTCATACTCCTGTTCAAGTGAGCGGGCTTACTGGCGTAACAGCCATTGCAGGCGGAGTAGATTATACTGTTGCCCTCAAGTCGGATGGGACAGTCTGGACGTGGGGAAGTAATGGGTTTGGTCAGCTAGGCGACGGAACAACATGTTGTACATTGCCTTCTGGGTCGATAGGAAGAACAACTCCTGTTCAGGTGAGCGGGCTCTCAGGCATATCAGCCGTTTCAGGCGGATTGTATCATACTATTGCCCTTAAGTCAGATGGAACAGTCTGGACGTGGGGATTGAATGACCATGGTCAGCTAGGCGACGGAACAACAAATGAAAGTCATACTCCTGTTCAGGTGAGCGGGCTCTCAGGCATATCAGCCGTTTCAGGCGGATTGTATCATACTGTTGCCCTCAAGTCAGATGGAACAGTCTGGACGTGGGGAAGTAATGGGTTTGGTCAGCTAGGCGATGGAACAACAAATGAAAGTCATACTCCTGTTCAGGTGAGCGGGCTCTCAGGCATATCAGCCGTTTCAGGCGGAGGATTGCATACTATTGCCCTCAAGTCAGACGGAACCGTCTGGACGTGGGGATGGAATCATGCTGGTCAGTTGGGAGACGGAACAACAAATGAAAGTCATACTCCTGTTCAGGTGAGCGGGCTTACTGGCGTAACAGCCATTGCTGGCGGAGGATTGCATACTATTGCCCTGAAGGCACTTGGAAGCATATCGGGCATGAAGTGGATCGATACCGATGGCGACGGAGTAAAGGACGCGAATGAATCCGGACTTGCGAACTGGACAATTACTCTAACAGATCAAAATGGCAGCACTGTAAGTGCGACTACAGACATAAATGGTAACTATACCTTCAACAATCTGACACGGGGCAACTATACTTTGGCAGAGGTTCTCAAGACAGGCTGGAGACAGACATTCCCGACAAACGGAACCTATTATGTAACCATCACAGGTAATGAGAGCATAACAGGAAGAGACTTTGGCAATAATCTCATGATTGCACCGGTTGGAGCCAGTATCTCAGGCATGAAGTTCAACGATCTCAACAATAATTCAGCGAAGGACGCAAACGAACCCGGACTCGCGAATTGGACAATCAATCTAACAGATCAAAATGGCAGCACTGTAACTGCGACCACCGACGGAAATGGTAACTATACCTTCAGCGATCTGATACCAGGCAACTATACTGTGGCAGAGGCTCTTAAGTCGGGTTGGATACAGACATTCCCAACAAATGGAACTTATAATGTAACCATCACAGATAATGAGAGCATAACAGGTATAGACTTCGGTAATAATTTGTCTGTGCCGCTACCACCAACGAATGTTACTGGTGTTACTGCTGTACGTACAATCGAGAAAGAATCTCTACGCTCAGGAGAATCAACCAATGTTACTGTTAATATCAGCAGCACTACAAGCCAGGCATTATCCCTTCAGGAAATTATCCCGGCGGGATGGAATCTGACAAGAATTTCTGACGATGCGGATGCTTTCAAGAATAGCACCAATGAGTGGATATGGTTCAGTGTGACGCCAGGAGTTAACAAGACAGTTGTCTACAGACTAACTGCGCCAGGAAATGCCACCATTGGAACATATTACATTAACGGAACAGTAAGCAACTCAAGTGGAGTAATAGCAGTTGTACAGGGAGATAACACCATTACACTTGATATTCAAGCGTATTACAGAAGACTTGGCAGTGATCCCAATAGAGTAGAGACCACGGATGTGTTAACAGCTATAGATGACTGGAAAAACAGCAGAGCACCCGCTGGATTTGAGCGCCCGATAACAACGCAGGAGCTGCTTGCCTTAATTGATGAATGGCTTAAGAGTTGAGCATAAACAATCAGGAAAAATTCAAGGCTAATCCCGCCACTTAAGTGGTGGGATACTTTTTACTCTTTATAGTGTAAATGGAAAGGTTATCAAAAAAATAGATTAAACATAAAAAAATAGATATATGGTGTCAATAAAATATGAGGAAATATATAAGTATAGTGTTTGTGGGAATGCTTTTTCTGATTCCTACCGTACTGGCAGAACCTTCAGCTTCTGCTTCAAGGAGTATTGAGCATAAGAACCTGAATGCTGGTGGCTCAACACATGTGACTGTCACAATAACAAGCAATCTCGGCCAGTCATTATCACTATCACTTATGGAAACACCGCCTTCCGGTTGGACACTTGTAAGGGTTTCTGATGATGCAAAAGAGTTTAAGAACGGTACCAATGAATGGTTATGGTTAAAAATAGATGCTGGAATGACTAAGACAGTTGTTTACAGACTGGATATTCCCTCAAATGCAAACCCTGGAACCTATAGCATTAGTGGCAGTATCACCAATGCTAGCGGGATAATTGGAAGTGTGATGGGAGAAAGTACCGTAAATGTAATTACCCCAGGAGGAGGAAGCACTTCAGGATCGACAACATCGACCGTAACACCTACTGCAACAGTGAAAACATCGACTGTAACGCCAACTGCAGCAGTGACTTCAACACCAACACCAACCGCATCAGTAACTAACACACCAGTCGGAACCACAGCCGCCCCAGGATTCACTACGCTTATTACTATTGCAGCGGTAATAGGTATGATAATGCTGTTACTCCATAGAAGGAGATATAAATAGGGGTAGTACAAACGTTCGTGTCAGCAGGTGCCATTATAAAGGAAGATTGCTGCTGATCCATGCATTTATTTTTAATAACCTTTATATACTATAAAATGGATTTAATATTGCTGTCTGGGAATGAAAGAAAATGGCTTAAGATAAGATTCTCTTGATATAGATCTCATATACCGAAGGTTCTACGACCTTGGCAGCCCAGGACTTAAGGATCTCGCCCCGGTTTATCACAGTAGTGAGAGGCAGTTTTTTCTCCCCTGCATCTTCATGAAAAATGATATGATAAAGCGACCCGCCTTCAGGGGTGTCATCTGTGATCTCGATGATATCAATACTTTTTCCATATTTTCTTGCAATTTCATCAATATTGGGCTGGTTCCCCTCACACAGCTTGCAGCTGTCCTCGCGCCTCCTGTCGCGCCTGATGTTGAGAAGGACAGGCTGGTCTGCATCGCTGATTTCTTCAATGAGCTGCTGAACAGGTGCGTATTTTTCATCGATGTATCTGTCAATGGAATCTTTGAATTCCGTAAGTGTCTGCTCATGGGTCATGTTGTTCTTTTTTGCCAGCGCCTCGACAAACTTTTGCCTGAATATCTCTTTATGATTGAGCATGAGCTGGTTAAGAGATGCCATATTCAAGGATGGAAATAGACACCGAGATATAATAATGTTTCTAAAATTAGAATTTTCCTGTGAGAGATCAGTAACATTCCGAGCAAAAACCCTTTTTACTTATCGGGTCAGATATAATGAAAGGGCTGGCGCATCAGAATGAATTTCTTACAAAAACCCTCAGTCGAGATTTACGAACCACAGCAGGACAGGGATGATCCCAGGGTCAAGAACATAATCAGGCCGGCCTCTTCGGATCAAATGCCTGAGATCGGAATCATGGGAGTCCCTTTCGATAAGGCGGTCTTGCTTGGAGGCGGGCGCGCAGGTGCCAGACTTGCGCCAGACGCAGTAAGGAAGGCTCTGAAGAAATATGGGACCTTTAACATAGAGCAGAAGATCGATATCAGTGACCTGAAGATCTCGGATTTTGGAGATGTGGAGGTTACTGAGGATATAGAAGAAACGCACAAAAGAGTAACAGCTTCGGTCAGCACTTTATTGAATAAAGGGATATTTCCTGTGGTGATAGGCGGTGGGCATGATATATCCACAGGAACGATCAGGGCATTATCTGAGTTCCATTCCAGGGAAATCGGAGGGATAAACATTGATGCACATTTTGATGTGAGAAGGATCATTGATAACAGGATCACAAGCGGTACCCCGTTCAGGAAACTGCTGGATACAGGGCTGCTCAATGGTGAAAATCTTGTTGAGATGGGAGCCCATGACAACCTGAATTCAAGAATTTATTATGATTTCCTTATATCAAAAAAGGTAGAAGTGTTCACGCTTTCACAGGCATCTTCCGGGATCTCTCTGATCATGGAAAAGGCACTGAAAATAGCAGGTTCAAATACAAGATCCGTGTTTGTCAGCATTGATATTGATTCGGTTGCACAGTGCTTTGCACCTGGAAGCAGCTCTCCGGATGCATGGGGTTTTGACCCTGAACAGATAAGAGAGCTGGCTTTTCTTGCAGGAGCATCAAAAAAAGTGGAACTTCTGGATATTGTGGAGATCAATCCAGAGTTTGATGTGGATGATAGAACTGCAAGACTGGGTGCATCTATAATTATCAGCTTTTTAAATGGATTTAAAATGAGAAAGAGTGGTTAAAATGGCAAGACCGATGTATTATGAAGAAAAGCCAGAAGGAAGTATCAGGGCATATAGAGGCAGTGACCTTCACTGCAAGAACTGGGATGCAGAGGCGGCGCTGCGAATGCTCATGAATAACCTTGACCCGCAGGTGGCTGTCAATCCGGATGAGCTCATAGTTTATGGCGGCACAGGGAGAGCGGCAAGGAACTGGAGGGAATATAACAGGATTGTCAGGGCACTGCTGACACTGGAAGGCGATGAGACACTGTGCATCCAGTCTGGAAAGCCGGTATATATCGCGCCCACACATAAAGAAGCCCCGAGAGTTGTAATTGCGAATTCCAACATTGTCCCAAAATGGGCGACCCAGGAGAACTTTGATAGATACGATCAACTTGGACTGACCATGTACGGGCAGATGACAGCAGGAAGCTGGATCTATATCGGTACGCAGGGAATACTGCAGGGAACGTATGAAACGCTTGCTGCTGTCGCAAAGGCACATTTTGATTCTGAATCCTTAAAAGGCAGGTTCGTATTGACCGCGGGAATGGGCGGGATGAGCGGAGCCCAGCCGATGGCTGCGACCATGAATGAAGGGGTGATACTTGATGTTGAGGTTCGTGAGGAAAGAATAAGGAGAAAGGTGGAGGAAGGCTACTGCGACAGGATCACATCGAGCATAGACGGGGCTATAGAGTTCATCATGGACGCAAAAAACAGAGAAGTTCCACTGTCTGTGGGACTGGTCGGGAATGCAGCAGAAGTGCATCCAGAGCTTGTCAGGCGGGATGTGATCCCTGATATTGTTACAGATCAGACCCCGGCCCATGATCTCTCCAGTTATGTTCCATCCGGAGATCTCAAAGAACTGGATGAGTTGAGGGAAAAAGATAGAGAAGAATATATTCGCAGGGCATTGAGTTCCATCAAACTTCACGTTGAAGCTGTACTGGAAATGCAAAAGCGCGGTGCCATTGTGTTTGATTATGGGAATAACCTTCGCGAGCAGGCTGAACGCGCAGGTGTAAATATACGGAATGAAAAGGGCGGGTTTAAATACAGAGGTTTTGTGCTGGAATACATCCGTCCTCTATTCTGCGTGGGTAAAGGACCATTCAGATGGGCTGCACTCTCCGGAGACCCTGAGGATATAGAGGCAATTGATGCCAGGATCCTGAAGATGTTTCCAGAGGATAAGGCACTGGCGCGATGGATCAGACTGGCTTCAAAGAAAGTGCCTGTCCTTGGTCTGCCCTCAAGAATATGCTGGCTCGGATACGGCGACAGGGCAAGACTTGGCATCGAGATCAACAGAATGGTTGGGTCAGGTGAGATCAAGGCTCCTGTGGTGATCGGAAGGGATCACCTTGACTGCGGGTCAGCTGCATCGCCGTATAGAGAGACCGAAGGAATGCTGGATGGCAGTGACGCAATTGCAGATTGGGTGCTCCTTAATTTTGCCCTGAATGCAATCAACGGAGCAAGCTGGGTGAGTTTCCATCACGGAGGAGGGGTCGGGATTGGAAATTCCCTTCATGCAGGACTGGTTATTGTTGCAGATGGTACAAAAGAACGAGAAAAGCGATTGGAACGGGTTTTGACTGTAGACCCCGGGATCGGAATTGCAAGGCATGCGGATGCGGGTTATCAGCTTGCAATAGATACTGCAAAGAAAAAATCGGTCAGGATACCTCAATAATATGAAGCCAGCGGCAGATCTGATAATAACCAGTGCAAACGAATTACTGACCCTGCGTGGACACTCATCCAGTCCAAAAACAGGTAAAGAAATGGATGATCTTGGAATTATCCCGGATGGCTGCCTGGCAATCTCAGAAGATAGAATAATCGCATGTGGGAGCATGGATGAAGTGCTGGCAGAAGTGTCAGAGACCCCGGATACCGTGAAGATCGATGCTTCTTCAAGGGTCGTAATGCCTGGTTTTATTGACAGCCACACACATCTTGTGTTCGCAGGCGGAAGAGAAGATGAATTCGAACAGAGGATAAAAGGCGCAGGGTATCTTGACATCCTGAAGTCAGGGGGCGGGATTTTTAACACCGTTCGAGCTACAAGAGCTGCAGGCAAGGAGGAGCTGATCAAAAAGTCACGAAAGCATCTGGATACGATGCTGAAGTTTGGAACAACCACAGTCGAGGCGAAGAGCGGATATGGATTGACCATAGAGGATGAATCAAAGCAGCTGCAGGTTATGAAAGAATTGAATAAAATCCATCCTGTAGATGTAATACCCACTTTTTTGGTTCACACCACGCCGCCTGAATTCAGCAGCAGAGAAAAGTACATTGATTTTGTAATCAATAATATGCTTCCGAAAATGCGGGGCATGGCAGAATACTGCGATATTTTCTGCGAACATGAGGTGTTTGATCCTGAGCACTCACTGCAGGTACTGACCGCTGCAAAGAAGCTGGGCTTTAAGCTAAAGATCCATGCTGATCAACTGAGTGACATGGGATGTGCCAGACTTGCGGCAGAACTGCATGCAGCATCAGCAAGCCACCTGGATCATATATCCAGAGAAGGTATTGATGCCATGGCAAACAGCGGGACTGTTGCAATATTGCTTCCAGGCGCAGCGTTCTTTCTCGGATCTGATACATATGCGCCTGCACCTGAAATGATCTCCAGAGGTGTTGCAGTTGCGCTGGCTACTGATTTCAATCCGGGCTCATGTCCAACCGAATCCATGCAGATCATCCTGACCCTGGCATGTATAACAATGAAAATGTCGCCAGCGCAGGTCATCAACGCTGCCACGATAAACGCAGCTCATGCAATAAACAGAGCAGATACCATCGGAAGTCTGGAAGCAGGAAAGAGAGCAGATGTAATAATCCTGGATGTGCCCAATCATAAATGCATACCATATCATTTTGGAGTGAACCTTGTCCAGACCGTCATAAAAAAAGGAAGGATTATGCGATTCGGGTGCGCTGACTGATATCCTGGCTTCTGCCCGGGCGAAACCCGCGAGCAATAAAAATATCAATGCTCATATGTTATGGATTGTCACTGGCTCTATCGGGTCTGCGAGTCTGAAAGAGAACACCTTTGAGTAGAAGTAGAGTTCTGCCTCAAGGGCGCGTTTGATATTCCCGGCATGGCGAAATCCATGCTGCTCTCCCTCGAACGGCAAATATGAGACAGGCAGCCCCTTTTGAAGCAAAGCCCTGAACAATCTTTCTGTCTGATCTGGAGGGACAACCCTGTCTTCGAGTCCCTGAAAAAAGATCACCGGAGTTGACAGGCGATCTACGAAGTTGATCGGTGAGCGTTTCTGGTAAAGATCCCGGCGCTCAGGATAAGCACCGATCAGCCTGTCAAGATACCTGGATTCGAACTTGTGCGTCTCCTTTCTCATTGCCTCCAGATCGCTTACCCCGTAGTAATCTGCTCCTGCCCTGAAGATATCATAGAACGTAAGTGCACAGAGCGTGGTATAGCCGCCTGCGCTTGCGCCTCGAATGATAAGCCGATCGCCATCTGCTTCGCCCATCGCGACCAGATGTTTTGCCCCGTTCACGCAGTCCTCGACATCAACGACGCCCCACTGACAATTGAGACGCTGCCTGTATGGTCGTCCGTAACCTGTGCTTCCGCCGTAATTAACGTTCAGGACCGCAAACCCCCGGCTGGTCCAGTACTGAATCATGGGGTCTAACTTATTCGAAGCGATGGATGTAGGCCCGCCGTGGGATATGACCAGCAGCGGCGGCAGCTCGCCTGGCTGAGCAAAATAGTCCTGGTTTTTCTGCGGATAAAAGAAAGCATGTGCTGTCAACCCGCGCTCTGTTGGGAACTCTATCGCCCTGGGAATGGATAGATAACCTGGATCAATGACCATATCTGTCGAGCGTCGAAGAACATTTATCCTCTCTGATCGCAGATCAAGTTGAACTACAGAGGCAGGTTCAGTGGGTGATCCTGCCACGAACACGGCACGACCGGGCTTTGCTCGAAGATAGGAGATATCGGTGTATGGTGTCGTTATCTGCCTGAGCTTTTGCGTCGCTGTGTCCAGAATTGCCAGGTGCCAGGTTCCCTTCTCGTTACAGGCGCATATGATGCTTTCATCTGACTCGAAGGCATAGGTGGACATCCCAAAGAGCCACTGCGGTGCGCCAAACTCGGCTTCCATCTCGATGATAGGCTCGACATGCCCTTCCCTCCATCGGTAGAGGTTCCACCAGCCTGTCCTGTCAGAGACGAAGTGCAGGACGCCATCCGGCGACCATTCTGGCTGGAACACTGATTCATCAGGGCCGCCAGCAACTCTTTTGATCTGGCCAGGAGATCCGTCAGCCTCCAGTTCACCCACCCACAGGAAAGTTCCATCCCAGGGCATGTCAGGATGATTCCAGGTGAGCCATGCCAGTTGAGATCCATCCGGACTCAGGCGCGGTGAGGAATAAAAGTCATTTCCTGAGACAAGCACAAGTCCTCTTTCGGTTCCATGCAGATCCATACTCATCAAAGTGTTGACAGGTTCGGGCTCTCTGGCAGTATGATCTTCGCACACACAGATCAACCTCTTCCGATGGCGATCTACGATCCCGTCTGCATAGCGCATTTTTTTTTCCGGGGTGATCGGCCGCGGCTGCCCTCCTGGAGCCTGGCAATAAATGCGCTGATCTGTGAAATTGGAGAAGTAGACCGAGCTATCATGGATTGCGAAAGCACCGCCGCCGTACTCATGTACACGAGTCCTGGCATTGAAAGGAGATGGAGTGATGTCTTTTGTCTGCCCATCCGAAGAATGCTGTACAACAACGCACCTGCCGCCTTCTGCTGGTCGCATCTCGATCCAGTAGATATTCTCCCCATCGAGAGCAACCTGCTCAAGCCTGATCGTTCCTGAGGCGATCAGGTCAGACGTGATCGGTGATTTCCAGGAACCATATGGAGCTAACTGTGGTTTCTTCATTCTGAACATATTTTTCAAATCTCTCTCGAAACCTTGATGTACTTTTCGGACTTAAGTAGTGGTAAATGGCACAGTCATCGCATCAGCTCTGGGAAGATTTCTTCAAACGTTACTGCTGGGAAAAGATCCTTGTTCTTGCAAAGAATTATCCAGAAAAACGCAGTCTTCTCGTTGATTTTTCAGATCTTGAACGCTTTGATATGGAACTTGCGCGCGAGCTGATCGACCATCCAGATAATGTATTGAAACATGCAAATGAAGCTCTGCGAGCCACCGACCTGCCCGTTGATGTGGATTTTATCAATGTTCATGTCAGGATCATCAGGCTCCCGGAGCGCATCCTGGTGAGAGAGCTTCGAAGTGCACATATCAGCAAGTTCATAGCAGTATCAGGTCTGATCAGGAAAGCTACTGAAGTAAGACCCAAGATTGTTGTCGCTGCTTTCAGATGCAAAAGATGCGATCATGTTACTCTTCTCCCTCAGGTAGAAGGGAAATATGTGGAACCCTTCGAATGCGAAAATGATGTGTGTGGAAGGAAAGGACCTTTTCAACTCGTTCACGAGGAGTCTGAGTTCATTGATGCACAGAAGCTCAGGGTGCAGGAATCGCCGGATGATCTTCGCGGAGGAGAGCAGCCTCAGACGCTCGATGTGGATGTTGATGATGATCTTGCAGGCATCGTGGCTCCAGGTGATAGAGTGACGATATCAGGCATATTGCGATCATATCAGAGAAGCACGCAGCAGGGTAAAAGCACGTTTTTCGACCTCATACTTGATGGGGTATCCATCGAAGTGGAAGACAAGGAGTTTGAGGATATCGAGATATCGAAAGAGGAAGTGGAAGAGATACTGAAGCTTGGACAAGACCGTGATATCTACAAGAAAGTTACCCTTTCGATAGCACCTTCAATCTATGGCTATGAGGAAGTCAAGGAAGCCATGGCACTGCAGCTCTTTTCAGGCATACCAAAAAACCTGCCGGATGGAACTCGCATTCGAGGAGACGCGCATATCCTTCTTGTAGGAGATCCTGGAGTTGCGAAATCGCAGCTCCTGCGCTATAGCGTTCGGCTTGCACCCAGGGGCATTTATACAAGCGGCAAGAGTTCAACATCAGCAGGTCTTACCGCAACTGCTGTCAAGGACGAGTTCGGAGATGGGCGCTGGACGCTTGAAGCGGGTGCACTGGTGCTTGCAGATATGGGTCTGGCGTGCGTGGACGAACTTGACAAGATGGAGGCGGATGATCGAAGTTCGATGCATGAAGCCATGGAGCAGCAGACCATAAGCATAGCAAAGGCAGGCATAATGGCAACGCTGAAGTCACGCTGCGCCCTGCTCGGGGCTGCGAACCCAAAGTTCGGAAGGTTTGACAGGTACGAGCCGATCGCCAAACAGATCAATATGCCTCCAGCCCTTCTATCGCGTTTTGATCTGATCTTCATCCTGACTGACGAACCTACGGTAAGCAGGGATACAGCGATCGCAGAGCATATCCTGAAAGCGCATTATGCTGGTGAACTCGCTTCAAGAAGGGCAAATATCATCAACTCAGGGATCTCGACCGATGACATCACGAAGGCAATGGAAGTAATACAGCCTGTGATCCAGGCTGATATGCTTCGAAAATACATCGCATTTACCAAGAGGAATATCTTTCCAATCATCCAGGACGATGCCAGGAAGCAATTGATCGATTTCTACCTGAGCCTGCGAAAGCAGGGTGAGGACCCCAATTCTCCTGTCCCTGTAACAGCACGGCAGCTTGAAGCACTTATACGTCTTGCAGAAGCAAGTGCCAGAGTGCGTCTGAGCAATGTAATAACCACAGAAGATACAGAGCGGGTTATAAGAATCGTGATGGCAAGCCTGAAGCAGGTGATGACTGACCCAGAGACAGGAAGGCTTGATGCTGATATAATAAACGTAGGCATGGGTAAGAGTCAGCGTGACAGAATCAAGGTGTTAAGAGAGATCATCCGGGGGCTCCAGGATGAATATAAAGGCTCAGCTCCAATGCAAGATATTATTACCAGGGCAGATGAATCAGGTATTAAAAAGGATACTGTTGAAGATATGATACAGAAGTTAAAGAGCGCTGGAGAGATCATAGAGACAAGTACCGAGCGGTTCAGAGTAGTTTAATATGTACATGAGAAAATATAACTCAGAACAGCAGTTCATTGTAGCAGTTTGCGATGAAGATATACTCGGTAAAGAATTCAGTGAAGGTGAGCTTGTCCTGAAACTTGAAGAAAGTTTCTATAAAGGTGATGAGGTCTGCGAGGAAGAGGTAAAAGAAGCACTTTCCTGCGCCACAATAGCGAATATCACAGGAAAGAGAGCGATAGCTTGCGCTGTGGATTGTGGATGCATCGATCCTGATAACATTATATTTATCGATAACATACCCCATGCGCAGATGGTGCGGATATGATTGAAATCATCGAGAACGGCAGACTGATTGAGCTGGCAATTGAAAAACACAACCGTTTTCTTGGAGAATACAGTGCTGAATTTTCAGAGATTGAAGGCAAATTGAATGCCCTGAAACAGCAATCGGATGCAATAAAAAAAGAAATAGAAACAGCAGAATCCAGGATCGTTGTCCTGGCCGAGAAATACCATTTACTTTTCTATCAGGCAAGAAAACAGAGGGAGGAGATCTTCAACCCGCTGCTCGGGAAATTGCGTTCATGCAAATCTTCTAACCTGCAGGATGTAATGCGTCTTGACAGCAGGATTGAGGAGTTTGAGAAAAGGCTTCAAAATTCAAAAAGTATTGAGGACGAGGAAAGTATAATAGCTGAGATAAAAAAGATCCTGCACGAATTTGAATCAGCAGCAAGTATGGCGGGATTGACCGTAACATTCAAAGGAGTGGCAGATAAACTGGATGAGGCAATTTCCTCACATAGAGAATTGCTGTCTCTTGAAAATATGCCAAAAGAACGCATAGTCAGCGCCAGAGGACAAGAGAAACAATTGGGTGAGATTGAAACACGCCAAAGCTGGTTAAAGCACAGGATAGACAGTCATAAAAACGCCCTCTTACACTGGGAAAAACAGAAAGGAGGGATCCCGGTTGGCTGATGATATTCAGGGTGAGGCGCAGATGCCTGAAAAAGAACCTGTTCAACAGGAGCCAGTCATAAAAATTTTTCCCAGACTTTCTGAAAGGGAATTAAAAGAAAAGATCAACCTTCTCAGGCAGCAGCTGGAACAGAAAGAGAGGGAATTGAAGAGCATTTTCAAGGAAATCTCGCTTTATGCTGACAATGGCGATGAACTGAAGGCCAGACGTGATGGTCTTAACGCAAGGGTTAAAGAGCTTTCAATAAAAGCCGCTGAATTACGGAAAAAGCGCGATGAGACAAACGCCAGGATCTCTGAACTCAAATCAGTGCGAGATGGTTTAAAAGGCAGAGGCAAAAAGTTCAGCGAAAAAATTGAGGGGCTCAAGAAAACAAGGGACGAGCTCAATATGACCGCACGCGGTCGGCTGGAAAGTCTTGATAAGGCATACAGTGATGAGCTGAATCTGTTTCTGACAGCCGATATCCCTCTTGAGCATGAGATCAATATTTTTAACCGTCTTATCGAGTTGAGCAAAAGAATTGGGGCCACGAAAAAAGCGAACGAAGTCCATGCCGAGATCTCGGTTGAATATAGCAGGGCAAAGGAGATCTATACAGATATGGATTCTCTCCATGCACAGATACAGACCCTTGCGCAGGAATCACAGAACTACCACGAGGAAATGATCGCTTTATATGACGAAATAGATGTGACGCGAAAAGAGGCGGATTCATTTCATTCCCAGCTTACAGAGAAATATAAAGGCATAGCCCCGCTCAGAAAAAAGATAAATGCTCTCAAGGCTGAAATGCCAAAGCTCAGGGAAGAGCTTGGGGTCTATCTTGATCAGATGAAGGATCTGGCGCTTGTCAGGGAGGAGAAAAAGAATGAAGGAAAGAGGGAGAAAGCAAAAGAGAAATTTAATAAGAATGGGCGTCTGAGCCTTGATGAGTTCAGGATACTTGTTGAACACGACGATATCAAACTTTAGACCATCCCCCTGTGGCTTTTCCGTGAAGCGCAAGCTCGCCCATTATCTTATTGATCTTCTCTGACAGCTTTGTCGGTGCGGAGTTCTCAAGTGCGGTTCCAGGAAGGGGCATGAAATAATGCGAATGGATCTTGCCTCCTTTTCCTGTGAGATATTTGATCAGTCTTTGGGTTTCAAGCTGGTCCTCTTCTGTCTCCACTGGAATACCAAAGATAAAATCCACCACAGGTGTAAATCCATGTTCCAGGCATTTCTCAGCTCCGATGATGATATCATCCACCGTATGACCGCGGTATATCCTGTCCAGTGTCTTCTGGCTCCCGGACTGCCCGCCCATACTGATCGTGATATTGGCGCAATACTCAGAAACAAGCTCAAGAACCCTGTCATTTATGAATTCGGGTCTGACCTCTGAAGGGAATGTGCCAAAAAATATGTCTCTGCGCGGCAGTGATTTTAAAAGGGATTCGATCTTTTCAATCCGCATGTGAATGCCATCTGAGCCATAAGCAAATGCATTTGGGGACGTGAACCTGATGTCTTTTAGAAATTCTGCATATTTTGCTATGGTGTCGATGCTGCGGTGTCTCATTCTATGCCCGAATAACCGGGGAGTCTGACAGTAGGCGCAATTGAAAGGGCAGCCCCGGCTTATTTCCATGCTGCTGTGCATCACTCCTGGATGAAAAGGTGGATGATCATCAAGTTCTACGTTCTCTCTTCTTTCTGTGAAAACAGCACTGCCATTTTTTTCAAAAGCGATCCCTTTTACCTGCGAGACATCACCACCGTTTTTCAGTACATGGATCAATTCAGGCAGCGTCTTTTCACCTTCCCCGATGACCACATAATCAAAAAATCCTGTGGTCTCTTCCGGGCGTGCGGACGGATGAGGACCCCCGGCTATGAAAATTGAGCGCGTGCTGGAACATTCAATTTCACGAAAAATTGAGCTTGCCTGGGGAGTGGCGAAGCTGTAGATCATTATCCCATCGCAGGGCTGGCGTATAAGATCTGCCCCAGGAATCATGGGCATCAGGGCTGCGATGCTCTGCATGTTGTTCCTGAAGTACCTGAAGTGGATGCTGTGCATCTTTGAAGGAATTTTATGTAATGATATATTAAGTTTTCACTGCATTTGAAAGGGTTAATTAGACAGCAAGGATATACTGCTGGAACGGGATATTTCTGAACTCAAATACCAGATCATTGAAGCTGATTGCGGTTGTTCTTGTATTACTGCTTATCGTTTCATCCTCGCTATTCTTCACACAGGTAATAAGCAGGGACAGGAACATCGCTGACCTGACAGCACTTTCAGAAAAGCAGAAAGAGACCATAGAACAGCTCGAACTTAACATCTCATATCTCAGACAGAATTTATCTGCCTCAGAAAAGTTATTGGAAAACGAGACGCAAACAAGGCAGAGTCTCGAGAGGGAAGTAATCAATCTCACGAAGGTCGCCAAAAGCGAATACTTTGTCATTGCTGTGGATGAAAGCGATAAGGGTCATCTGATCCCTCTTGAGGTCGTAATAAAGAGCGGGAATGGCAAAGTTTTGCCTAATATAGCCAACGTTCTGGTTGATGAGACATTCCAGTCATCAGTACAAACTTCAATACTGGTTGCCAGAGATATCACAAGGACAAGCCTCAGGGATAAAGATATTGTGATCAACATAGAAGCGCCTGTGCAAGAACAGAGAATTTCCATATCTGGCGGGAGCGCTGGAGCAGCGATCACGCTTGCTGCCATGGCAGCGATGCAGGGAAAGACACCTAAGAAGGATGTCCTTATCACAGGTACGATTCGAGAGGACCATACCATCGGCAGAATCGGGGCTCCAAAAGCAAAAGCGCTTGCTGCACGAGAGAACGGAGCAGTGATGTTCCTTGTGCCTGCGGGACAGAAAAGTGAAGTTGGAAATGCAGGTATCGAGGTCATGGAAGTGAGAACTATAGAAGATGCAGCACAATACGTCATCCAGACATAACCACTATTCAGGGTCAGCCGTGGGCTTTCGAAAGCTTTATTAATAAGAGCAGAAAATAGAATTAGTAATTTAAGGGATAATAGGTATCTCAGAGGATAGGATTCGATGCTTGAAGGATTATTCTTAAAAATATCCTGGAAAAATAATTCCGGGAAGAACAGGATTTTATCGATATTTATTCAGACTGTTTTATTGCTAGTGATCCTGGTTTCTTCTCTGCAGATTCTGATGGCAGATACGCAGAACTACTCGCCAGTAACGAAAGCATGCATATTGTGCCATAATGATACTACCTATCCAAATGATACTGATGGGGACGGCAGGGCAGCGCCGTTTAAGCGCCCGCACAACGATACTATAATGTGTGAAAAATGCCACCTCACAAATCCACATACCGTAGCATTCATACAGCCAGATGGTTCTTATGGAATAAGATCTACTGCTGCATCATGCCCTGAATGCCATCAGGCTGGAATACCTGCACAGAACAATAATAATTTCACAACTGCACCGATTATATTTAGTCCTCTGCGTCACAGCTCAAATATATTAAATGGCTCAGTATGGGGCAACTACTGGGCAGGTGCAACACCAAAGACTGCATGTTATTATTGCCATGGAGATCTGCATACCACAAGACCATTGGGAAGGATATTATCATGGTATCCGAATTACCAGCTATATGGTTCGATAGGCACGAATCTAACGTGTGCAGGCTGCCACTATAAAGGATCGCCAAACTATTCACAGATGAGGGACGCTTTTGCATCAGCAGGATTACCACAGCCACCTGAGATAACCAATGGTACCAACTGGAATGGGATCGATCTGAAGTATTACAATCACACCCTTGATTCATATAATGACCAGACATGCAGGACCTGTCATGGTGCTCTCTTGAGTGAAAATGCCAACATGAGCGAATTCGTGCATAATGTTGCAGAGGGTCCAAGCGGCGAAGAATGTCTTTCATGTCATATTTCAAGACAGAACATTTATCCTGCAATAAACAGGACATCATTTGGAAGTCATATTAACATCAATAAAACTGGAGGAGAAAACAACCTTACAAATGATGATTGTTTGACATGCCATTATAACTTCAACTACACTGTGATGGCAGAACCAGGGTTCACCACACCCACTTATAATTGCACGGATTGTCATATAAATGGCAACTTCTCTGCGCCGTTGATATCGAATCACAGACCTCCGCGGCTTCCAGAAAGAAGCCCAGGAGCATATATATCCACTACAGCTTACTGCTCTGTCTGCCACAATAACAGCATAAACCGTTTTGCATACTCAGTAAATGCAAGTGTGGGACACTATGGTACAAACACATCGCTCATCAAACCCACAGTGAACCAGACACCCTTGCCAAGGTTCGGTTTCGTGAACAGCGCGGATGCGTCAGCGTACAACAAAGACTGCAACAGATGCCACAACCCGAGCAATCCGAATTACGGGA
>JAPZAV010000118.1 GCA_027460465.1 Candidatus Methanoperedens sp.
TCGCAGGGATGGCGCTTGATTTCAGGGAGGCATCAATTGAAAAGCTTTATTCGATCGTCAGGAGAGCCTATCCTTTCCGCGATTTGAAATTCGAATTGATGCGCGACGTTATAAATCAGCTGGGCGAGAACAGGCTGATATGGATCGAAGGTGATAGGATCGGCAGGAAGAGAAAGACATTGCAGTATTTCTATGAGAATCTTTCCATGATCCCTGATGAAAAACGTTATGAGATCTTTGATATTGTGAGAAGCAGGATTATTGGAGCGCTCGACGAGGCATTTGTGGTGGATTTTGCCGAGGCAGGGGCAGTATTCATAGCAAAAGGCGAGATGTGGCGAATAGTCGAGATAGTGAATGAAAAAGACATGATAAAGGTTGAGCCGATAACCGATCCTGGAGGAGAGATACCCACCTGGGTAGGTGAGGAGATACCTGTTCCTTATGAGGTGGCACAGGAAGTTGGAACTATAAGAAAACGCATCCTTGAGGAGCTCACGAGTGGAAAGAGCGCTGAGAGGATCGCACGGGATTACGAAAAGGAATATCCTGTGGACACAGAAGCGGCGAGCGAGATAATAGAGCTGATCCAGAAGCAGAGAAACGCAGGGCTTGCAGTGCCGTCGGATGATACCGCTGTTTTAGAACAGGATGAAAGAACAATCGTGATCAATATCTGCTGCGGGCATAAAGTGAACGAAACGCTGGGTAGGGTGCTCACGTCCCTGCTTGCAGCAAGGTTCGGCTCAAGCGTTGCGATGGAGATAGATCCTTACAGGATTAGACTTGAGCTTCCAAGGATGCTGAACATCGAGAGGATAAAAGAACTGCTCCTGACCACGAGTCCTGACCATGTCGAACCTATCATCGAGATGACGCTGAAAAATACCATGCTCCTGAAATGGAAGATGGTGCATGTGGCACGTAAATTCGGAGCCCTGAGCAGGGATGTGGATTATGATCGCATCAGCATGAAAAAACTGCTCGACGTGTTCGAGCACACTCCAATGTATGATGAAGCTGTGCGTGAGATATTCCATGATAAACTCGATATCGAGCGAGCAAGAACGATCCTCAGTGAAATCCAGAGCGGGAAAATGAAGATTATCACCCAGCCATCAAGCCCGATCGGAGAGGCGGGTTTCCTGGGTGGAAGAGAACTGATGGCGCCTGAGAGGGCTGACAGCTCGATAATCATGGCACTGAAGAACAGGATCATGGAGGATCATGTCATCCTCTTCTGCCTGAATTGCAAGAAATGGAAATCGAAGCGAACGGTCAAAGGTGTGCCTGAGCGCCCGGAATGTCCGATATGCGGAAGCAGGCTGATAGCTGCGCTCAAGCCCTGGGAAGAGGAAGAGATAAAGATCGCAAAGAAGCCTGAGAAAGACAAAACAGAAGAGGAAAGGAAGCGAACTGCCCGTGTTTACAGGAATGCGAACATCGTGCTCTCGCACGGAAAAACAGCGGCGATAGCACTTGCTTCAAGGGGTGTGGGACCTGAGACAGCCTCACGGGTGATCGGGAAGCTAAGGGAGGACGAGGAGGAATTTTACAGGGATATCCTGATCGCTGAACGAAATTATGCCAGGACGAAGAGGTTCTGGGATGGATGAAGTTTATATGCACAGGGACGAATCTTATTGATCCATGGATAACAGACAGGTGGCAGGAACCTTATTGTTCACAGGTGCCGTGGAGGCCATCCTGGGAATTCATCTTGCAGAGTTCTTTTATCCAGGTTACAGCGTGTCCATGAATGTCATAAGCGACCTGGGCGCTACCTGCAATGGAACCTGTGTGATCCACCAGCCGTCTGCTATCATATTCAATACCTCTGTAATCCTGCTTGGTCTGATCATGATCGCAGCCTCATATTTCATCTGGCGGGAGTTTCACAGCGCTGCAATAGCATGGCTCTTCGTTCTGTCAGGGATAGGGGCGATAGGCGTCGGGGTTTTCCCGGAAACAGCAGGCATGGTCCATGTGGTTTTCTCGCTCATAACCTTTCTCTTCGGGGGATTGGCTGCGATCGCTGCTCACAGACTGGTAAAGGAGCCTTTTTCATATTTCTGTGTTATTATGGGAGCAATGACACTGGCAGCCCTTGTTTTATACGGGTCTGATATATACCTGGGGCTTGGTCCAGGAGGGATGGAGAGGATGATCGCCTATCCTGTGCTGCTCTGGGGGACAGGCTTTGGTGGATATCTGATGTCGTCATAGAGCCATAAACTATAAATACTCTTGTTCGTATAAGTACGAAATGTAGTGGGCAGGACATTTTTTGCATACCACCCTCCAACCCAACTGCCCACTAATCCCTTTATAATGCATGAATGGTTTTCTGCCTTTCTTTCACTTTTTCTTGAAATTCTGCATTCTGTATCTCGTTAAGATGCAGACCCATCTCTTCATATGAAAAGCCAAGTGCAAGACCGAGCAGCTGGCTGTAATGAACGACAGGGAGGTCATATCTCTTTCCTGCCTTTGCAAGCTCTACCTGTCCTCCATCATACTGAAGGTGGCAGAAAGGGCATGCATCAACGATGCAGTCAACCCCTGCCTTTTTCATTCTGTCAAGTTTGTATTCTGTCATCATGAGCGATGTCTCAAGCATTGCTGACCTCACGCCTCCTCCTGCTCCGCAGCATGCTGTCTTGCCCTCGTAATTTACGCTCGCTGCACCTGTCGCTTCAACGAGCTCATCAAAGAACACAGGGCACTCTGCTCCTCCGAGCTTCCTGTCTTTTGTGGGCTTGAGAAGATGGCACCCGTAATGTACCGCAACCCTGAGCTCAAGAGGCTTTTCGATCGCTCTGTCCAGATTTTTGATACCTATCTCTTTATACAGATATTCGATTATATGCCTGACTTCGACCGTGCCTGTGTATTCTCTATCTATCTTTTTAAGATGCTCATTGACCTCATTCCTGAGCCCGGCTTCATTTTTCAGGATATCATTTGCATCCATAAGAGAACTGAAGCAGCCGTTGCAGATGGTCAGAAGGTCGGTTTTCTTTTCTTCTGCCAGCACAAGGTTCCTGGATGCAAGGGTCAGCCATGTTATTTTATCAAAAGAGCGGAAAACACCTGGTGCAGGGCAGCAGGAGGCTTCTTTTAACTCGCTCCATTCAATACCGAGCCTGTCAAGCACGAGCTTTGTGGCTTTTTCAATCCCTGGGTAGCGGTTAGGGATAAGGCATCCCAGAAAAAGTGAGAGTTCCTTCATTCCCTGATCAGCTCATCGAATCCTGTTGATCTCAGAAGGGCCTGCACCTCTTTTCTGGCTGCTGGATATCTGTACACTGTTTCAGGTGCATCAAGCTCTATTTGCCTTCGGATCAAAAGATGCGTATCATCCAGAGGTATGGCATGTCCGGTTTCGATGAGAAAATTGCATACAATTCTGTGCGCGGGAAGTATCTTCCCTTTTTTGACTGCTTCACTTCTCAGAGTGAGCACTGCATCAGTGACCTTTATGCCGCGGGGACACCTTTCCTGGCAGTTATAGCATGTTGTGCACATCCACAGTTCAGGAGCAGAGGAAACATCCTTCCTGACTGAATCCCTCACAATCTTCCTCACGTTCAGGCTTGTGTACTTTCCTGAAGGACAGCTTGCATGGCATGTTCCGCACTGAAAGCATGTGAGTATCTCGGAGTTTTTCATCGAGTGAATAATGAGAGAACTTATATATATTCTTTAGTAATACTCTTATTAATGGATTTTGCGCAATGGGAACCAGTATACCAGGAAATACTCAGGGACTTTGGATGGAAGCGCGAGAAGGATGAGGAGGCTGCAAGGCTGCTGTCAGATCTGCTGCGAGGAAAAGCCTTTGATCTGACTCTTCTCAGAGATAGGCTTCAGGGCAAAGACGTACTTGTGTGCGGCAAGGCAGCTGCGCTATCAAGGGAAATCGAGAAAATCGAGATAGGTAAATACGTCATAATAGCAGCGGACGGTGCGACCTCGATGCTGCTTGAAAAAGGCATTGTTCCTGATATCATAGTCACAGACCTGGACGGGTATATGCCTGATGAGATCGAGGCGAACAGGAAAGGAGCGATCATGGTCGTGCACGCTCACGCGGATAACATGAATGAGCTCAAAGTTGTGAAGGAACTCAGCAACGTCATCGGCACGACCCAGGCAGAACCTCTTGATAATGTCCACAATTTCGGAGGTTTCACAGACGGGGATAGATGCGTGTTCCTGGCGCATGAGTTCGGTGCCAAAAGCATAACCCTTGCAGGATTCCATTTTGAAGATAAGAACGTTTCAGAGATCAAGAGGAAGAAGCTTCGATGGGCAAAAAGGCTCATAGAGCTGTTGGAGCGATCAATATCTATCTCTGAAAAACCTCTTCATGAGCTCCAGCGCAGCGATCACCGAGCCCGATAAAAGCAGGATCCTGATCCATATATCAAATCCAAGAGGTGTGGTATCAAATATCACCTGCATGGGCTGCCAGTAGATCGCAGCCAGCATGGCAATGGAGGAACAGGATAGTGCAAGGAGCAGCTTTTTGTTGGTGAAAAAACCCACATCGAACAATGACCTGGTAAGATTCCTGCAGTTCAGGGCATTGAACAGACCCATGGTGATCAGAGTGGCAAATGCAGCAGTCCGCGCCGTGCTAAGATTCTGCTGATTTCCGGGGTCCAGTGATGCAAATATTACTAAAGTGCCAATAGAGATCATCATGGCAGAGAACAGGGTATAAAACAGCAACTGTTTGGAAAGAATCGGCTCTTTTGGATCACGGGGTTTTCGCACCATTATATCCTTTGAAGCTGGTTCAATGGATAGACCAAGTGCAGGTAATTCTTCTGTGACCAGATTGACGTACAGTATCTGAAGAGGCAGCAGCGCAAGCGGGTAGTCCAGTATAACAAAAGACAGGAATATTACTGCGACTTCAGCAAAAGTAATTGACAGTAAATAGCTTGCGCTTTTATATATATTATCATATATCCTCCTTCCTTCCCTGACCGCATGCACTATTGTTGCAAAGTTATCGTCTGTAATGACCATATCGGATGCTTCCTTTGCAACATCGGTGCCCGATAACCCCATGGCAATGCCGATGTCAGCTTTTTTAAGTGCAGGCGCATCATTCACCCCATCTCCTGTCATTGCAACTATATGTCCTCTACGCTTCAGGGCATCAATGATCCTGAGCTTATGCGCTGGAGCAGCCCGTGCATAGACAGAGGCAGACTGTGCCACCTCTGTAAGCTCATCATCGCTCATTTTCTCTATTTCGCTTCCTTCCACCACATTTCTCTCATCGAGAAGCCCTATGCTTTTTCCCACTGCTGCGGCTGTAAGTTTGTTGTCCCCTGTGATCATCACCACCTTGATGCCAGCACTCTTGCATTGCTTGATAGCGTCTATCACCTCATCCCTGGGAGGGTCCATCATGCCTGCAAGTCCTATGAAAACAAGATCCTGCTCCACGCATGCTTCTGTGTACTCGCCGCACGCTATGGTTTCAAAGCTCCTTTCAGCAAAAGCCAGGACGCGCAGAGCCTCGTTCGCCATTGCCGTGTTTACATCCAGGATCTTTTCCAGATCTGCTTTATCAATGGGCCTTTCTCTTCCTCCATCGTATATGCGGCTGCAAATCCCAAGTACCACTTCAGGAGCCCCTTTTACGAATGCTTTGATGCCCTCTGGCGTCGCATGCAGCGTGCTCATGATCTTGCGCTCGCTGTCAAAAGGCAGTTCGGTAATGCGCTTGTAGCGTTGATCCATGCCTGCCTTTTTTGCAGCCACGAGCAGAGCCCCCTCTGTGGGGTCTCCGATGATCCGCCATCCACCGTTGTTCTCAAGGTATGAATTATTGCACATGGTTCCGATCTTCAGAAGCTCGACCAGGTGCGCATCCCTGGAGGTATCGATTTTTTCCCTTTCTCTATAGAACTCTCCTTCCGGAACATACCCGCTGCCGGTTATCTCGATAACTGCATCAGTGTATATCTTTTTCACCGTCATCTCTCCCCTTGTAATGGTGCCGGTTTTATCAGAACAGATCACAGTTGCGCTCCCCAGGGTTTCGACAGCAGGAAGCTTTCTGGTTATGGCATTGCGTTTTGCCATCCTCTGTGTGCCAAGGGCAAGGGTAGCTGTGACTATGAACGGCAGGGCTTCAGGTATTCCTGCGACCGAGATGGCAGCAGCCACTACAAGCATCTGGAAAATGTCCTGACCACGCAGTAATCCAGCAAGGAAAATAATAAGGCACGCCAACAGAACGATCTTTGCCAGCTGCCTGGCAAGGTCTGCGAATTTTATCTTGAGCGGAGGCTCCACTTCTTTTATCTGTATCATCTCTGCGATACTGCCGATCTGCGTGTTGAGCCCTGTCCCCACGACCACAGCCATGCCGTTGCCGCGCGTAACAAAAGTGCCCATAAAGATCATGTTCTTCTGATCCGTGATCGAGATATCTTCCCCCAGCACATCTGTTTTCTTTGAAACTGGATGCGACTCACCTGTAAGTGCAGATTCTACAGTCTCGAGATTGATCGCCTCTATCAACCTGGCATCTGCCGGTATCCTGTCGCCAGCCTCGATAAGGATGATGTCTCCGGGTACCAGCTCTCTTATCTGGATTTCTTTCTTCACCCCATCGCGGAGCACTCTGGCTTCAAGTGCGACCATTTTCTTCAGAGCCTCCATCGCCTTTTCAGCTTTGTATTCTTGTATGAAGCCAAGGAAGGAGATGAAGAGAATGATCAAAAGTATAACGTATGCATTTGTGGTCTCGCCTGTAAAAGCTGAGATTGCGGCTGCTGCAAAAAGAATCAGGATAAGATAGTTCTTGAATTGCGAAAGGAACAATTCGATAGAAGAAGTTTTCTTCTTCTCTGGCAGTTCATTATAGCCATACGCTGAAAACCTGTTTCTGACTTCCTCTGACCAGAGACCTGACCTTCCAGAGTGCAGCAGTTCAAAAATCTTATTCACTTCAAGCGCATGCCACTTTTTACCCTGCTCCTGTTTGTTCATGAAATCACAGCTAAATTAAAGTTTCTCATTAAATAATTAACCTGAGCAATCATTGGCATGATATAGATGACTGGTTTTATATGCAGGGAATTCGTAATGATAATTTGGGCAGGTCAATCTGTTTTTTGAATATTCTAACCCCCCCACTCCCACCTGCCCAACTTAATTTCTTGCGATCATCCGCAGCAGCAATTATTTTCTGATACCTCATGCAGGCGAAGTGAATTCTTCAATGTATTTCTGCCTCGACCCTGTCTTTTCAAGATTTGAAAGCCTGATCCCCACAAGCCTGATTTTCCTCCCTTCCAGGAAATCCCTGAATAGTTCTGCTGAAAGGCTCTTTATTGCAGCGGGATCATCCGTGAAGTGCACAAGAGTACGGGATCTTGTGCGCGTGATGAAGTTAGAGTACCTTACTTTGATCGTGAGGGTCTTGAAAAGAAAACCTTCCTCGATAAGAGCTCTGTGAACATCCTCTGCCATGCTGTGCAGTGTTCGATCCAGAATTTCTGGATCATCCGTATCCTGCTCAAAGGTGAGTTCTCTGCTGATGGATTTGCAGCACTCTTCCTCCTCTACCTCGCTCTCATCTATTCCACTGGCAAGATCATGCATATAGATCCCCCATTTTCCAAACCGCGAAATCAATTTCTGGATATCGTATTCAGCAAGCTGACCTATGGTCTTGATCCCGATGGCATTCAGTTCAGCCTCTGTCTTTTTTCCTATGCCGATGATCTTCCTTACAGGTAAAGGTGACAGGAATTCCTTTATCCTGGAAGGCTCAACAGAGGTCAGACCGTCAGGTTTTTGATGATCTGAGGCTATCTTTGCGATGATCTTGCTCGGTGCGATCCCTACAGAGCATGTGAGTTTTTCTTTTCCATAGATCTCCTGCTTGATCCTTTTTGCAAGTTCGACCGCTGCTTCAAAGCTCCCGATATTGCTCACATCCAGATATGCCTCGTCTATGCTTACCTGCTGGAATTTCCCGGCATAGCTTCTCAGGATCTTCATGATCTCATCTGATACCCTGTCATAAAGAGAAAAATTCACAGGCAGAAAAACAGCGGATGGACAGAGCCTGTATGCCCTTGAGATCGGCATTCCTGACCTTATACCGAATTTTCTGGCTTCATAAGAGGCTGTGCTCACAACACCCCTGCCCTTCCCTGCTTTCGGGTCTGCTCCAACCACAACAGGTCTGCCTTTGAGATCAGGATTCTCCCGGATTTCTGCCGAGGCAAAGAAGCTGTCCATGTCAATGTGGAGTATGATCCTGTTATCTCTCATCTCTGAATATGAAGAGGTACGGTGCCATAAGCCTTTTTCGTCTGCCGTCCATAACAATTAAGATAGTTCAGCTTCTAATATAGATTTCGGGAGGGTTCATGAATAGAACCGATCTGACGGACAAAGAACTGGAAGGATACCTTGAAGCACGAAACTTTGCAAAGGGCGCTGGTAAAGAGATCGTGAGCAGAATCAAAACCGGCATGAATGAAAAGGAGATAGAGGATATTGCATACGATGTTTTCCGCACCAGCGGCATAAAACAGCACTGGCACATGCCTGTCATAGGTGTGGGTAAAGGAAGCACCAAATTAAAAGACATGTACACTCTGATGTCGAGCTACATGACAAAACATACGCGCACTCTTCTTGAGAACGACATCGTGCTGATAGACATCGCTCCTGTGTACAACGGCTATCCTGCAGATTATACGATCAGTCATGTCACCGGCAGCAATCCCGATCTTGAAGCACTGGCAGCTTATGCTCACGATGTCTCGTACATGATAGCTGGCCAAGTAAACCAGGGGATGGTTGTGGCAGATGTTTTCCAGCATGCAAAGGAGCTCATAAAGGCAAAACCTGAATACACACTGGCACTCCCGCCTCTGATCTCCATGGGGCACCGGTTGTGCAGGATTCCTCCCCTCTGGCAGAGATTTCCAGAACCAGGGCTGACGTATCTGCTCTTGAGAGGAAGGTCATTCATATCATCAGGCAACAGCGCACAGATGAGCAGGCTCTGGGTTATCGAGCCTTATCTGATGTATAAAGAGCGGGCTGCCAAATTCGAGGTGCTTGTGCATGTTGGCGAGGAAACCATGATCCTGGATTGAAGGAATAACTCCAGGATATTCTCAGAGTTGAGTTGCCATGAAAATAAAAGGAAGATTAAGCAAGATATTGAGGCAGACTTTCCCTCAGGAGTGGTGCGAAGGTCATCTCCAGGCTCCTGGCTGCCGCCATGGGCAGAGCTGGGAAGTTGTGGGGAAATACATTTCCTCGCAGAACTGCGCTGCTGGACAGGAAGGTTTATAGGCAAAAACGGTAGCGAGCCCTTTACCCTTCAAGTGCTGGGTACAGGTGACCGAAGACGATAGGGGTTGTATGCTTCGAAAGAATTGCAAGAACTAACACAACAATTGTCAAGCTGGGCATGGACACGATGCGGCTTTATCTATTCAAATGAGGCTCGTTGCATACCGCATGGGAAGTAACGGTAGGGAGCAAACTTATCCTAAGGAGTTTTATGCCTGTAACGCCTCTAAGAAAGACCCAAAAGATCTACAATGATTTCTGAGCGTATCAAAATCCAATTCACTGGCATATTTCGGGAGGCTACTCTTTAGATATCCAAATTTGATCTTCAGTTCATCCGAAGGCTTTGAGTGCTTCCATTTTAGATTTTTACTAATGCATATCCATTCTTCAATCTCATAGTCGGTAAGAATAATTTCTACAGGCGTTATCATGCTTTTCGGTACATGGCGGTTAATGTTTATGCGTTTGTATTCAAGGTTTTGAGGGCTGTCAGAATCCAATACAATTATTATCTTATCACAGGTGTTATCGAAAATCTTCAAAATCCTGTCAAGCTGAAAATTGCATAAAGGACGCATGGGCTTTGAGCTTCTTACGGTTATGTTCCCAACCAGCTTTTTATTTTTAAGTTGAACAATTACGTTTTTTAAAAATTCGCCACCGTAATCGTCTTCGGAGATTATCTTAATGTTCATGCCAGCTGTTTAGTCTTAAATAAGTCTCCGTAAATCCAGCCCTCGCTGAAAGTTATACCCTTTTTTATCAAGAACTCTTTTATTTTTTCAGGATCTTTTATTCGCCTGAATTTGGATTCGCCCTGTTCTTTTTCGACAAGAATAATATCGCTTAGTTCAGTCATATCGACTACAACTGGCGAATGGGTGGTTATTATCGCCTGTGTTTGGCCTATTCCAATTGTATCTAAAATGAGCTCCAATGTCGATGGGTGCAGGGAATTCTCGATTTCATCGATTATGATCAGGGGTGGTTTTAGGTAAATGGCAGTGAGAACAGTTAAAATTTTATAGAAACCGTCTGAGGTATTAGGCGGCAAAAGTTCAAGACCTTCATCAAAAAATTTAATCATGACCCTGCCGTCTTCAGTAATATGAGGACGCACCTCTATTTTTGGGAAAATCATTGAAATAGGATCGTAAATTTCCTCTGGGATTTTGCCTTCTTCGAGATAAATGGTGTGATATACGCTTGCGATATTGCTTCCATCTTCTTTAAGGGTCTCTTCTCTTCTGAATGGTTGAGGTACTTTCATTGACCGAATATTGAGCGGATATAAAATCAACAGTTTATTGATAGCTGAAAATATTGTTTTCGAAGCAATTGTAAAAAGTGGAGGTTCAAGGTGATAACGATCACTTTTTTCATAAACAACAGGACATAACGTTAAAGCTGGTTTAAGTTTTTCATCCTTTTGAGAACTTCTTGAACCATAAATGTACGATAAAACAAACACATTTGCTGTCCTTTTCCCCGTGAGTCTCCTTCCTTCCCAATGAAATTCTCTAATTGATTCAAGTTCTAGTAGTCTCTTGTTTATATCCACACGAATTTTTGTTTCTTTCATCAATTGGTTTTTCTCTGTTTTTAAGATCGATTTTGCCCCATAATATCTCCCAGACCCTGATTTGTAATCATCAAGATTTTTAATAACTTGTTCTATAAAGTTATTATCATGCTTCACATTTAGCCACTCGCCTTCTTTTCCGATTCTTATATACCCTTTTATATCTAATAATTCTCGCAAAATCTGAAATTTCCCACCCGCACCAGTAGAGGTCGTTTCATAATAGACATCATAGCCTTCAATGTCAAAAAGCAGTCCGATCGTTACATGAAGTTCTTCCTTTCTCTGCCATACAACGTTATCATAACCCCACCACTCAGAAAATGGGTTTATATCTTTATCAACGTAAATCTTTTTCAAAAGCCTGAATGCTTCCACGAGGTTGGATTTCCCAGAAGCGTTTGCCCCCACGACTACATTCAACTTTCCAATATCAATTTCGCAATCATGAAGGCTTTTAAAATTTTTAATAATGACCTTTTTAAGAGATGCATTCACCATTAACGTATTATTTAAAAAACATACTATTTAAATTTTTGTTATTAAAACCAATGGAATCAACTTTTATTTGAGGGACCTGCTTTAGAAAATCGTGCCCCTTGTTGTCGTTAATTACCCGAACAACCATTGAACTTTAGCTACTCTCATGCACCCGCGCTGGGAGGCCTTTCGGATTTTAATCCTAGGTCAGTGCTGAAGACGATAGGGGTATGTGCATCCATCGAATAGCTTGAACCAGAATACAATTGGGATACTAAAATTTGGGCACGGATAAAGCGACAAAAAGCAGGTGCAATTAAGAACTTTAGTGTGTTTAAAAATTGAATTTTCTACCCAGGAACTCCTGAAACCGGCACATCAATGTTGATTTTGCCAAGAGATGCTACAGACATCCTTTCGGATACACCCACAATCTCGATTCCATATATCCTGCCTTCTTCGTCAAGATCTATGAGGATACCTTCGTCTATTTTCCTTGTCTTGCTTACCTTACCTTGCTGGAACTGAATATACAGACAGTCTGCATCTTTATCATAACTTATATTCATGTTTCCTCTAACCAGTAAACTGTTATTACTATTATATCCTCTTCCTTTATATATACTACTTCAAGGGTTTTATCCCCTATTGTTTTTCTTGCCAGTTTGCGCTTTCCAGAGCTATCGCCGGTCTCGTCAGGATTCAGAATTGTAGATGCTACACTATTTTCATCTATTCCTCTTTGCTGCATCCTGAAGAGAGCATGCTTTGTAATTATCATATCGATATACCTCAGCCTCGCATTAGATACATATTCTGCAATAAAATGATTTCATATTGTCGATATATCTTATTATTATTGTGCCCCTTCCAACTAACAGAAACAATACAAACGAATAAGGTGTAGAAACCTTCATGCACTCATGCAGCTGCCTCCGGACCTCGGTCCATACTCTTTTGACATTGGATTTGCTTATTTTGGGTATACAAAGCCAGAGATTTCGGGACTACACACAAAAAATCAGCGAAAAAATATCCGGATTCTACACAAATATTTCGGTTTTTCAAAAGGATGTTTTCACCTTCACTGAAAACAGGATCGAATAACTCAAGAAACCGCAACAGTTATTACAAACAAGCGCTTTAAACCTTAAAGAATGGCAAAAAAGAAGATCTCAAAAAAGAAACGCCAGCAGCCTGAAAGAAAATCCAGCCTGACATTGATATATGTGGGGCTGGCTGTCATAGTCATCGCTGCATTTGCATATTATTTCTTTTCAAATCCTGCACCGGATATATCTCAGGATATATTCCAGCCCGAGCCTGGTAAAGTTAAGATTGCCGAGTTTCTGAAATTTGACTGCAGTCATTGTTATGATTTGCATAAAGAGATGCCTCAACTTCTGGAAAAATATGGGGATAAAGTAGATATAAGATATATACCGATCGTATGGCCGGGACAATCCACCAGGAGCATTGAAGCGTACATAATAGCAGAGCAAATGGGGAAAGGTGAAGAGATGCGTGATGCGCTATTTCAGGCAAAATTCGTGAAAGGAATGGATATTATTGAGAGCTTTGCAGCCATAGAGAATGCAGCATCAAGCATAGGACTTGGAGACGATTTTAAATCAAAACTTGAAAATGGTGATGCAGGGAAAGAAGCCCTTTCAAATCTCGCCCTTATGAGAAAATATAATGTTCAGGGGACACCGACCATAATAATCGACGGATATCTTCATGTTGAGCCAACAATAGCGAGCATAGACTCCAATATCAGTGCGCTCCTGGCTAAATGATCCCTGCATACATCAGCACCGCGATCACAAGCAGCGTCGCCCCTGTTATCAGGCGCATCACAGACCTTCTCTCTTTTCTGAACTTCTCTACTTTTTCAGGGTTCAATCCAAATGCTATCCCGGCTCCCAGCACAAGCACAGGAAGCACCACGCCGAGATTGTATGCAGCAAGGTACATCAACCCCTCCCCGCTTCCGCTCCTTACCATGTCGAGTATCACCAGATAGACAGCACCAACGCATGGGGCTTTTATGAGAGAGAAAAGCGCTCCTATGAAGAACGATGCCGGGAGGCTTACCTTTTTTGTCACAGATTCGGTGAGGCGGACGAATGCTTTTGGAGTATAGAAGGATGACTCGGTATTTTTCCTGAGATGATAGGCATCATAAACATGCCAGAGACCGAGAACGCCGATCAGAACCACAAGGAAATTCCGTATCATTACCTGCAGTCCTGTGGAATATTCAAATATCCTGAGAAGACCGATTCCAACTATCAAATAGGTCATGAAAATACCCAGGCTGAACATCAGAACGATCAGGACAACATCGCGCCTTTTTCCTGTGGTCGCAAGCGTGATGGATGCTATGAAGGCGAGTATTGCAAGAAGGCAGGGATTGAACCCTGCAAGGAAGCCCACGACAAGCACTGACGGGACTGAAAGCACAAGAGGTTTTATTTTATTGGAGACAGGTGATGCAGGGATATTTTCGATCGCTTCTTTCAGCAGTGTCTCAAGTTTTGATGTATCGCCGTCATAATCTTCATACGATATCACTCTTATTTTATTGATAACGACAGAAGGCACCCCGGGAAGCTGGTACTTTTTCGCGAGCTGAAGACCTTCATCTGCTCTGATGTCATATTTTGAGAAGTTCACCCTGTCTCCATAGGAACTGACAGTTCTCTCGATCACAGGAAAAGCTTTCTCGCATTTCTGGCATGCAGGGTCATAGAAGTATTCGACGGCCACCCCACTGCTGATCTGTCCATTATCAATCGGTGCGTTCGTTACGTTATTAATATGCGTGCCTGAATCGTTCGTGCTCCTTTCAAGCATGATCCTGCTGTATGTTTCAAAACTCCTGCCACCCGTGCTCACCGTAGCGTTGATCACATGCTCACCGGGCGAGACAGCAGTGCATTCTTCGCATGATGGGGTCTTGAACTCGAAATCGAAGGAGTTGACACCTTTTATTATTTCAACATCCCTTGTCTCTTTTATTGATGCAGCGTCAAATGCGTTCTTTATCCCTGATACCTGAATCTGTGCCCTGGCATTGTCTTTTGAGTAAAAGTCCACACGTACCTTCAATGTCTCATTAGAATGGTAGACCTCCTTATCCGTGACTATGGTCAGGACCTGATTAATGATCTCTGCATCCAGCCTTCCCTGTTCATAAATCCCGCACACTTTTGAAAATGTCCAGTTCCTGAATTCACCTGTGAAATTTTCACTTTTTCCGATCTGGACTCCGGAAATGCTGCTGTTCTCGATCACTCCCTCGATGCATACTTTTTTCCCTTCGAAAGAGCCCGGGTTCAATCGCAATTCCGAAGCTGCTGTGTCTTTATATGCAGATCCAAGGCATCCAAGAGCGGTGAAGAACACTATTACGAGAGCGATCGCCAGATATTTCATGTTCTTTGCTCTATTTTTCAAAAAATCTCCTCAGGAACCTTCTGAACTCTTCATCTCTGATTTTCAGGATCTCATCGCCTTCCAGGATTCTGTATCCTTCTTTAATACTTAAACCCACATGCTTTCCAAGACTGCATTTTGAAAGTTCCATGACAGCGAGTTTCTTTGCATTTGAGTATTTTCTCGGGATCTCGACCATATACTTCCCGTCCCTGATATGGATGTTTGAAAAAGCTATCGAATCGCTGTATTTTGATTTGAAAGCGAGGGCATGCTGTCTTGACCATACCTGAGGTCCTGCATGTTTTTTGAGATCTGGCAATCCTGAGGCTTCAAGTTCAAAGATCAGGACCGCGTTCGCATCTGCCCGGACAGCGCTGTTATACACGCGGAAATCGTATCTCTCAAGCATCTCTTTTACAGATTCTTCCATCTTATGGAGCTGAGGGAACAGTACATCCTCCACAACATCAGGGGCTCTGAACTCTATGGCGATCAGCGACGTCCCCCTTGCTTTCATCATTTTCCTGAAACCATCATCATCAAGCACATCCGGAACCTTCACGTTAAAGTACGAAGCATCTGGGTTTTCCAGGAATTCGCAGGCTCTATCAATAAAAATGCACAGATTATCAAGTGATAATGATGCTGCCACATTCCTATCCGGGTCTGTGGGATCAACCACCACAAGAGGATCTTTATGTTCCATACTTGCGTGCTTTTCTATATCAATGGTCATACCAGGCTTCCATCCGCATGCAGCTTCGAGCACATCCATGAAAGAGCCGCAGTGGATCACAAGCAGTTCCACGAGATAGCCTGAGAAGCCGTGCGTTTTCAGTTCTGAGCCGTAAATACCTGCTCCTTTCATGAACTGCTTCATCAGCAGTACCTCATCCTCGAACCCTCTGATCCTGGGCAGAACATAGTTATTATGGAACGGTGTCCTGTCCACTGCTGATCTTATGTCTGCTGCGCTGTGTACACCAAAAGCAGGCACAATATCGACCTCGAACCCGTCGAAAACCGCGCTGATATAAGGGTGCTCGGCATACCTCTCTTCACAGCTCTCTGCCTTTTCTGCTATTTTCCTTGCCACAAACAGACCCTTTTCTTCAAGGAACTCACGGGTTACATCAGGCTGGAACATGATGAAAATATCAAGATCCCGTTCTCCCGCAAGCCATGTGCCGCGTGCGGATGAGCCCACAAGCCTGGCTCTGATGTCCAGCCCTTCTATCTTTCCAAGGTCATCTATTCTCTCGATCATGCTGTGCGCAAGTTCGTGGAGCTTCTGTTTCTCTGCATCACCTGGTCTGATGCGCGAAAGCACAGAGGTTCGGATCTTATCTATGTCGTCCATGGTTCCATCACCCACCTGAAGCCTTTTTCTTGAGTTCAGCAAGCGCATTGAGAGCCTCAAGCGGGGTCATCGCATCCACATCCAGTTTTCTCAACTCTTCTAAAAGCTGTGAATCCTTTGATGCTGTGCTGTCGAACAGCATAAGCTGGGTATATTTTCCGCCTTCTTTTCCTCTGCTGATCACGCTTCCGTTCTCCACCTCTTTCAGTATCTCTTTTGCTCTCTGCGTAACCCTGGCAGGTACGCCTGCCAGCCTTGCCACATGGATCCCGTAGCTCCTGTCGGTCGCACCAGGGATGATCTTGCGCAGGAACACCAGATCATGCCCTTCTTCCTTTACCGCGATGTGATAATTCTTAACTCTCCTGAGAGCACCTTCGATCGCAGTGAGCTGGTGATAGTGAGTTGCAAAAAGCGAGCGCACACCAACGCGGTCTTTGTTATGGATGAACTCTACCACAGCCTTTGCTATGCTGTATCCATCATAGGTGCTCGTTCCTCTTCCGATCTCATCCAGCAGAATAAGGCTTCCGGGTGTGGCGTTGTTCAGGATGTTGGCAAGCTCAACCATCTCTATCATGAACGTGCTCTGCCCGCTGGCAAGATCATCAAAAGCCCCGACGCGTGTGAATATCCTGTCAACGATCCCCACCGAGGCATACGAAGCAGGGACAAAGCTTCCCATCTGCGCCATTATCACTATCAGAGCGATCTGCCTCATGTAGGTTGATTTCCCTGCCATGTTGGGACCCGTGATGAGCAGGAACTGGTTCTCATTGCAGTCCATCTGGGTATCGTTTGGAACAAAACCAGCAAGCGACCTCTCAACAACAGGATGCCTGCCATCGCGAATAAGGATGGTGCCGCTCTCGTTCACCTCAGGTCTCACATACCTGTGGTTCACCGCTATCTCTGCAAGGTTGGATATGACATCCATCTCCCCGAGAGCCTCTGCAGTGACCTGCAGTTCCTTTGAACGCGCTGCTATGATCGAGTTGATCTCTGTGAACAGCTCGAACTCAAGCGCCGTCCTTTTTTCGTCTGCAGACACGATCATCATCTCTTTTTCCTTGAGCTCAGGCGTGTAGAATCGCTCTCCTCCTGCCGTGGTCTGCTTCCTTATATAATCGGAAGGAACCTGGGAGAGGTTGGCTTTTGTGACCTCGATATAATACCCGAATACTGAATTATAACCTATCTTCAGTGACTTTATCCCTGTGCGCTCTCTTTCTTTCTGCTGCATTTCCGCGATCCAGTCCCTGCCGTGGAGCGATAATTTCTTAAGTTCATCCAGTTTTTCATTGTATCCTTCTTTAATGATACCTCCTTCCCTGAGGCTCAAAGGCGGATCATCCACAATAGCCTTTTCCAGAAGCGCGGTGATATCTGTGAAATCCCCAGGCCTCTGGTTCAGAAGATGCTGTGATCTGATATCGCTCTCTTTCAGGGATTTTGCAATTTCCGGTACAGCTGCCAGGGATTGTTTCAGAGCCACAAGATCCCTGGCGTTCGAGTTGCCATAGACCATTCGGCCTGTGAGTCTTTCAATGTCCCTGACCTTTGAAAGCTGGGAGCGCAGGTCATAGCGCAGAAGTGTCTTTTTTACGATCT
>JAPZAV010000119.1 GCA_027460465.1 Candidatus Methanoperedens sp.
CAAAAAAATGAGGCTATAGATAGCGCTTATGCCATATCACAAGTGCTTCGCAAGGAGCTTCAGGAATTCCGGGTCCTGCTGCAGCGCAGCAAGTAACCCAGGAACAGCGCGGGTCTTCTCATCGATATCCTTGGCTATTCCCTTGTCCAATACAAGTGAACACTGGCTGCAGAAACGGTCTGCCGGCTTCAAGACATTGCTGCATCTTGGGCACCTGTCCAGAGTAACCTGGCGTTTTTCATCGGTTTTCAGCCCATACCGCTCGAAGATACGATCATTTATTTCATTGTCTGTGAAATTGGCATATATCTTGAGCATCTGCATACTTCCTCGTGACCATCCGGCGCGATGTTTAACTTCCTGTTCGTTCAATCCGTCCAGAATCCATGATGTAATTGCCTTGTGCCTGAATGAATGCGGATTGACTCGTTTCTTTACTCCGGCATTTTCGGCAATGTTCTGGATAGTAGCCCTGATAGTTTTGTAGCTCATTGCTTGATATGGTTCATTTAATGTGGTCCATAATGGCGCCTCTGGGCCGTCTCTGATCGGATGGACGGCGAGCCATTGATTAAGATATCCTGTGCTCCATGTAATAGGTATCCCTTTGGGTGCTGTGGTCTTCTTTGACCTGCTGGTCTTGCTGATATAGATAATATGATTACATGTTTGTCCCTGAACTGAGTTTAAAAATCTTCGCTCCTTATAAATCTGGCGCATTGTAAAAAAAAGTTTTCATAAAAAAAGCTGACTTAACTACATTTCACTCCATAAAACCAGACAACAAGTTCTCAAATTGGATATACTCTATGATTTAACCGCCTTCGCTATCGCCTCTGAGAACATTTTCAGGAACTCCGGGTCCTTCTGCATAGCCGCGAATACTTCTGGAACGATCTTGTTTTTATCGTCTATTTCCCTTGCAGTTCGTGCATCAAGCACAAATGAACATGAACAGCAATATTTGGCATCATAAGCATTTAATGTCTTGCACCTCGGACATTTTTTTGCTTCGAGTTCATTAGATTTCCGTTCAGCATCTGTTTCTTCAATTAAGCCAGCGTTTGAAAGGATTTTCCGTTCAACGTCTCCTCCCGATAGATGCACATAAACCTCTGGCATCGAACTGTTTTTTTCCCATCCAGCTAATATCCTCAATTCCATCTCGGAAAACCCTTTTTTATTGCCTTCGGACTTGACCAGGTCTGTAAGCCGTGCATGTCTGATTGCATGAGGATGAATATTTTTAGTCATCTTAAGGTTTGCAGCAAGATTTTTTAACCTATTCTCAACAGTGCGGAAATTAAGCCGTTTCGTACCCATGCCATATCTATTATATGTAAGAAATAGCGGTGCATCGGGGATGTCTTTCATAGGATGTATGTTAACCCATGCTTGAAGGTCGGGAACACTATCAGTTAGCCTTAATCGGCGTCGTCCAGTCTTCCCGTCTACGATAATGACCGCGCCATATTTATCAAATTCAACCTGATTCAAATTAAGATTCATGATCTCATTAAGGCGCGCCGCTGAGTCCCATAGTAGCATTATGAGCGCCCGGTCTCTCGGTGTGTTACATGCCTTTACCAAAGTCTGGATATCATTCCTCGTAATCAATTTATCAACAGGTAGCGTCTTTTTGGGTTTTTTCATTTTAAAAGTGAAAAGCTCCATTTCCCTATCAGGCATTAGCCAGCGCAGGAATAGTTTGAGTTCAAGGATATCCCCCTGGACGGTGAAAGGGCTGCAGTTATTCCGCCTGTTGATCACATAATTTTCCACATCATCTTTGGTTACATTTTTACTGTCTTTGAAATTCGTATAAATCATGAATGTGTAGACTTTCCACAGTTTTATCTTGACTGTGTTAGGTTTTAGCTGCTTCAGTTCAAGTTGCCTGACATAATCCTCTAAATACTTCTTATTAACTGGGTCAAGTCGTTTCAGCCTAGCGAATTCATTACTCATATACAAACAATATGTTTGCAAATGTTAAAAAGGTATCTATTACTATTTAACGGTAATAGACTCAAGATCTATTCTCGCAGGAGTTCGAGGGTTCAAATCCCTTCCCCCGCATAAAATTACGGGTTCTATTAATAAACACAGATACGACGCAGCAATTATCCTATTATTATCGCACCGTTTCTGGACACAACCCATGTATATCGAAGCTGCACCACATCTGTAGTGGCTCCTGAAAACACAGCGTCTGTATAAGTGACAAAGAGCGGAACATCACTCTCCCCGGCGATGCTTTTTTCAACATAGGTATATACATCGCCTTCAGCAACTATTCTATCATCCAGTTTTACTCCAGCGAAGCTGAGCACAAGCCATACATTTTTCGTCCTGGCATCGATGCTCTGAGCAGTTAAAGCCCAGCCGCCAGCACTCCATGTCTCTCCTACTGTCAATGTTATCCTGTCCGCTGCACTAACACCATGGTCGATGATCAGGTCTGCAAGCTTATCCGGGTTGTTGTTCAATGCAATGCGATCTCCAATCTTTCTATAGTAGCCTCCACCTGAAATATTCCCCTGCATCATACAGTTCTTCACGCCATTATCACATAAGCCGCTCTGCACGATCAGTCCCTTATCTCTGAACACGTAAAACATGGCATAAGGATCAATCCTGATCACGGCGCTCACAGGTTTTGACCATCTGCCATGGTTATCCCTCACCCTGAACCGGATCGCATGCAATCCGACCGGTAGATCCTGAGTTGCAAATGCAGCTTCTTCGCTCAGGATCGAGCTGTTCAGGCTCCATTCATAAGCTGCTATTGAACCATCAATATCAGGGTCTGTACCATTGCCTGAAAAATAAAGCCACGTTCCCTTTAACACAGTTGTATTCGGTAATATGGACTCTATAAAAGCAACTGGTGGATTGTTCAGCTCGACCACTATTTCTGATATGGCCGGCTCTGACCATTTGCCGTGGTTATCCCTCACCCTGAACTGGATGGTATGCGTCCCGATTGACAGATCTTTTAATGTAACTGTGGCTTCTTCGCTCAAGATCGAGCTGTTCAGGCTCCATTCATAAGCTGTGATTGAATCACCTGCATCATGGTCTGTGCCATGACCTGAAAGATCAACCCACGTTCCATTCAGCACAACTGTATCAGGTAAAATGGAATCTATGAAAGCAGCAGGCGGATTGTTCGGCTCAACCACGATTTCTGATATGGCCGGGTCTGACCATTTGTCGTTGTTATCCTTCACCCTGAACCGGATGGTATGCGTCCCGACCTGCAGATTTTGAGTGGTAAATGTATCTTCTCCGCTTAAAATTGAGTTGCTCAGGCTCCATTCGTAAGCTGTGATTGAGTCTTCTGATCTATCCGGTGCTCCGCTCCCGATGAACAGGATCAGGTCTCCCTCAATAGCTGGGTTCGGAGTTATGGATTCGATCGCTGCCTCTGGAGGTTGGGGTTGAAGAATAAAATAGGTTGCAACTGCAGCAGTGGACAATACAATGACAGCGATCAGCATCATTTTTGCTGTTGAAACCAGAAGGGACGAGATTTTTCCTTCTATTTCAATGCTTATCTTTTCAATCAGTTCTTCATTTATTCCCTCGCTGGGAATCTTTTCTTCTATTTTCTCAATAACTTTCTTGAATTGATTGATTTTTTCTTCATCAGATAAGCTCTTGAGTTTTCTCTCTAATTTCAGGATGTCTTTTTCGCTTAATTTTTCTCTAAGTCTCTTTAAGGCTCTTTTTATGGCTTCTTCAACTAATTCCTGTACATATTTTTGAGATATCTGCTTTGAGAGTTTTTTTACAGGGGTTCCAATGCCAGAATGCTCACTTTTTTCCATATTTCAAACTTCCTGAAATGCAGGCTTTGCAGCATCCTGGATTTTTTTAGCACATGTCCTGGTGTTCTCGATCACGCAGTCACATGTAGCATTCTGCAGCCCATCAAAAGCAGCAGCCAGAATGAAATTTTGCAGAATATTCTGTTTCACAAACTCCATAATTTCATCTTTCTTATCAACAGCCAGTTTTTCTACATCAAGTTTTTTCATGAGTTCAACCAGACCTGAATCTATTGTTATGTCCTCTTCTTTGATCTTATTCAGAATAGTTTTGCAGATATCTTCAAATCTGTTTTCTATTACTGGACATACCTCCCTTCTGACATTATCATTTACCTGCTCTTCGGTAGTTTCAGCAGCCACATCTTTTATTATTTCCTCAAGTGTTTTAGATTTTATTTTTCTGATATTTAGAAACCCGATATCAAAGCAATCGATCAGCCCGTTCAAGATCCCCGCTTTAACCCCTTCTTTTGTTCCTTCTGAGATTCCTTCCTTCATCGCAGAGATGAATTCCTTTTCAAAATCTGCAAAGTATTCTTTATAATAATTGATTATCTCGTTGAATGTATCATTTTCTTTGTTCATTTTTTATCAGAGTCGTCCCAGCATGACTTAAAGCATATTTACTCAAGAACCTTTCATTAGCACTGCAAACCCCTTACTGATCTTTATAATTCCATTTTCAATGGATTTATCAATTATTATGATCAATAATATACTTGAATATGCGCATATATATTTGTTTCGATTTCTGAGAGCCCATGCAGAAATCAACATGTACTCCCACATTTATCTGTATAAGTCTTAAGTTAAAATAGATGCCAGATGCAGAGTTCATGGATCGCTCTATGGCAGATCAGCTGACCAAAAGTAATGATTCTTGATTCAAAAGAGGGCAGAAGAAATTATGACCTTAAAAAAATAAAAATGTAAGGACCTACCCGAACAGGGCACCAAGTCCTTCCATTCCGCTTTCTTCAGCTTTTTCTTTATCTTTCTCTTTTGGTTTTTCTTCTTTCTTTGGAGCCTCAGCCGCTGCAGGAGCTGCTGCAGCTGGTGCAGCCGCTGCTGGTGCTGCGAATGCAGCTTTTGATATGGCTTCTTCAATATTGACGCCTTCAAGAGCTGAAACAAGTGCTTTGGCTCTTACAGGATCAGGTTCTACACCTGCTGACTTGATTACAGCTGTAATCGCTTCATCCGTTACTTTCTTTCCCGCGCTGTGTAATAATAGCGCTGCATATACGTATTCCATTTTGATCACCTTTTATTGAACTTAACCGAACAGCGAACCCAGGCCCGCTGCAATATCTGATTCCTTTGGTTCCTCTTTTTTCTTCTCTTCCTTGACTTCCTTTGGCAGAGCCTCAGGTTTCTTCTCTTCCTTTGGTGCCGAGGCAAGCTTTTCTTTCAATTTGCTGCCAAGAGCATTCGCATCCTTCCGGGATACTGCATGAGCAAGAGACAGCATCTGTGCATCCGCTTTAGCAAGGAGCACATCCATGATCTCAGGCACAATGATCTCTGCATTAATAGCAAGATTCCTTGACCGTGCAGCTGCGTTTGCAAGCAGTGCACTGATTGTGGCTTTTGCAGGATATGCTGAATTAATGGAGAGATTGAATGCGCGCTGTACAGCAAAGGTGAGATCGTTCCTGTATTTTGTCTCATCCACAGCAAGCAATCCTGACTCATACAGCATGCCTTTTTCATATACTACTTTGAGATTCAGGCCGAGCTCAACAGGATGGATCTCAAGTCGGGTAAGTATGGAGGCGAGCTTTGCATTTACAACGTCGCCTGTTCTTGCTACTGTTTTTGTTTCCCTGATCACTACTTTTCCGCCTTCAATACCTGCAGGGATTCCAACACCCTGAAGCTCGCCCACGATCGGGCCCGGAGGAAATGATGTTGGACCTTTATCTACAATTATGTCTTTGGGTGTTATGCCTCCGGGTTTGATCGGAGCAGCGGTCTTACCTTTCTCCAGGATTTTATAGAGCTTGAAGGGATTTTCGTTTGTGAAGAGTAACGCAGTCTGATCCTCCACATACTTACTGAGCTGCTTTACATTATCAGATGACTCGTCCAGCGCCCTGAAGATCAGGTTGTTTCTGCACAGCTTGATATTAGCCATGCCTCGGAGGTTCTTGCGCATTAACTGAAGCTGGTTTGATGGAATTCCACGAATTCCGACGATGCCTACTGAGGAGTAAGCGGTTATCAATTTTTTAATATCCTCGATCTCTTCTTTTTTCCATTGAGGAATGTGAACGCTGTGATGTGCAATCTGTGCCTCCATTTTAGATCACCCTCACTGCTGGCCCCATTGTGGTTTTGACGTATATCGATTTTACATTATACATTCCGCGCTCATATCTGTGCTCGATGCGGCTCACTATCGCTTCAATGTTCTCTGAAATCTTCTCAGGCGGCATTTCCTTTCTTCCAACCGAGAAATGAAATGTCATTTTGTCCTTTGACCTCACTTTTATGGAGTTCTTGGCTTTATTGATTATCTGGACTATATCCTTATCCGGCGTCAGTGGTATTGGCATTTTCCCCCTCGGGCCGAGTACCTGACCGAGCGTTTTCCCTATCAAAGGCATGTACGCAGCCTCTGCGATAAAGAAATTTACCTCGTCTGCAAGTGTCTTTGCTCTTGTTTTATCCTCACCAATAACACCTATTTCATCAGGATCGAAAATATGATCAGCTCCTGCGCCTTTTGCTCTGCTGGCAGTTTCGCCTTTCGCAAACACTGCGATCTTTATGGGTTTACCCACACCATTGGGCAGGATGATCTCTTCATCGATCCTGTTCTGCGGCAGGTTCATATCAAGATTCTTGAGATTGATCGCAAGATCTATACTTTCTGAAAATTTACGTTCTGGCGACTGTTCCATCGCCTGTTTTACAGCAACTAATATCTTTTCGTGGTCCAATAAGATTCCTCCCGTAGTAATCGACTGAAAGTCTCCTACGGTAATAGGGAGGTACCCATTTCAACCAGATAGTACTTTAAGATATCGGTTGATCCAGGGGAAGACATTTAGCACCAAAGAACTGATACTCTGATATGGAAGCCAGAATATGCAATACGCGGATAACACTTTTGCCCGGGGATATCACTGAACAGGAGACCGATGCAATTGTAAATGCGGCAAATCCCGGCCTCATGGGCGGAGGAGGTGTGGACGGCGCCATACACATGAAAGGGGGACCTGAGATATTGAAAGAGTGCAAGAGCATCAGAAGATCATTGCCAGAAGGTCTGCCCACAGGAGAGGCAGTGATCACAACAGGAGGGCGGCTCAGGGCAAGAAAAGTTATCCATACGGTCGGTCCTGTCTGGAGCGGAGGTGAGAGAGGAGAACCTGAACTGCTTGCAAAGGCATACAGAAGCAGTCTCGAACTTTCCCTGAAGATGGGACTGAAGACCGTATCCTTTCCATCCATAAGCACAGGAGCTTATGGATACCCTGTGGAAAAAGCGAGCAGGGTAGCCCTCAGGACTGTTGCAGAATTTCTCAAGAAAAATAAAGGAATTGAGGAAATCAGGTTCGTGCTTCACAACACTAATGATCTGAAAACGTATGAAAACGCACTGACTGAGATTGTCCATTAATGGCAAATCTCGATAACAGTGAGTGCATTGAGCAGATGCAGGATTTTATCAGAAAGAACCGTAAACTCTGGTATGAAGATATAGGTATGTCTGAACAGTAACGTCCACTTAAGCGCGCGTCCCTCCGTGTGGATATTTTTCCACTGACCAGAGAGGCGGGCCGTCCCATTCAGCATACGTGCCGTGGGCATCGAGCTCGTCAGCCACGTATTTTAATCCCATCTGCTCAAGCCATTCCCTGGTCGGGATACCGGTATCAGGATCGCTGCCATGCACCCTGTAGTACTGGGTGAGCATTTTTTCATGCTTTTCTAATTCCTCTTCACCCTGCCGGGTATCTTTCATATCAGGCTTCTGAGGTAGACCATCATGCTTCCTCGTAATTCCCTGCCTGATATTGAATGCCCTTTCCAGCGTGTAGATCCTGTCCGCTGCTTCCACAAGCTTCGCTTCGTCAAATTCAATGCCTGTTGCAGCACTCAGCAGTTTTGCAAGCCCGTCCCACATCGGGTATTTCCACACGAGCGGCACTGCACAGACCCAGCTGTTGACCGCTCCTTTGCAGCGGCCTATTGAATCAGTAAGCGTCGTGGCACGCTCAGAGATCGTGAGCCCTTCTACAGGATTCTTCGACATCTGTGGAGGTAGCATTCTGATCTTTACAAGCATACGGAAGAGATCCGCATCGTTCTCTCCATATGCCCAGCTTCTTCCTCTGAGATGGTCTGCGCCTCTGGTCGAGGTTGCATGGGCAAGGGCAAAAAGTCCCGGCTTGTGGGTGCCGCGGGAGAGCCCCTTGACATGATAACAATAATCCATCGCTCCTTTTCCAGTGATTTTCGCAAGGCTGTACAGACCTTCAGCCACAAGATCGCCAAAACCTTCTCTTAGCGCAATGCGATGGATAAGTTCGACTTGGGAATCAGCGTCATCCCAGTCCAGGGAGAGCCCGCCTGTATCCTCTCTGGAGATGACTCCTCTGCTGTACAGTTCCTTGGCAAAGGCAATAGTATTGCCAAGCCCTATCACGCACATTCCATACATATCTGCGAGGTTTTCCATTTCCATTATGGCAACAGGGTCCTGGATGCCGCAGTTAGTGCCCAGGCAGTCTATACATTCGAACTCAAGCGCTGAGCCAACTTCTCCAGACCGCCTGCCATCCGGAATCCTGTATACATCCCTGCACCTGACCGGACAGCCAAAACACCCTGTCCTTCCGATCTCGTATTTCTTCCAGGCTTCAGGAGCCAGATCATCGGGAATTTCATCAGCAGCCAGGTATTTCTGGAAATACCTGTACCCTGGATGCCAGTACATCATGCCGATGTGCGTGCCGTACACGGCAATGACCTCACGCTGCAGCCTGTCCTTTGAAAAGAACTCCCTGTCCTCGCGCGCCAGCTGCCTGAACTCCTCGGGTCTTGCAAGCTTCACCCTGCCGGTACCCCTGACTGCGATCGACTTGAGGTTTTTCGAGCCCCATACTGCCCCGCTCCCGCGGGCAGCAGAAGCATACTTATCGACCATGGTTGAGGCGAATCTGACCAGATGTTCTCCTGCCTGACCGATACATGCCACGCTTATTCGTTCCCCGTGCCTTCTGTGAAGTATGTCATCGGTTTCCCAGGTTGTTTTGCCCCAGAGGTCACGGGCATCCCTGAGCTCAACGTTCCCGTTGTCTATCCAGAGGTACTTCGGGCTGCCTGCCCTCCCTGTTATCACGATCTGATCATAGCCAGCCCATTTCAGGAACGTGGCAAAAGACCCGCCGGCATTCCCATCGCCCAGGATGCCGCTGTAAGGCGAAAGTGTGCTCACCTCAAGGCGGCTTGTGAGTCCAAGAGGGGTGCCTGTGAGAGGGCCGGGAGCAAAGCACAGGACGTTTTCTGGACTTAATGGATCTGTTCCGGGTTTCACTGCATCGAAGAGCGTTTTTGAGTTCAGCCCTCTGCCCCCGATGAAATTCTTTGCTACCGATTCATCCAGCGGCTGCTCTGTGACCTCATTCCTCAATAGGTCCACTCTCAGTACAGTCCCTTTCCATCCATACATCTTTATCCTCCTTCAAACTAGGCGATCAGCCTGATGGTAAAATGGCTTAAAGGTAGAAAAACCTTTTTTCTGAGCCAGAGGCAATGTTTATATTTCTTCGATAATAACACTTAGACTATGGTAGAGCTTGGGAAAATAGAAAAACCGGATGCAATGAGCTTTAAAGAGAAGCGGAAACTTTATGTTGTTCCTTCCCTCCCTTTTGAAGAACTTGCCTATGAATTCAAGATAGACGACACAAAGGTAGAAAGTTTCTGGAGCGAGGTCAGGGAAAAAATAGATCATTTCGTGTCAATGTACGGCAGCATAGGCATACTGTACATCGAAGGGATGGATGAAAATAAGAACATGGGAATTGAATTTTTTGAAAAGCTGGAAAAAGAGAGCAGCCATTATAAACTGCTAAAAGCACTTGTGGACAGCGGTGCAAAGATCAGGGGAATTGATAATGAGGAACACATCAGGCGATCAAGACTTCTTTTTGAAGAATATTCAAAGACATTTCTGCAGGAAACAAAAGAGATCCATCAGGGTTTCTATGGAAAGGATATTGATTTTGATAAGTGGAGAGAATATCTTGTCAAAAAAATCCAGGAAACCCAGGAAGAGATGAACAGGCTTGTCTCAAAGCTCATCCAGGAAATGCCGGAGGATAACACAGGGGTTCTCATCATAACCGAGGGAAGACCAGTCGAGTACCCTCAGAACATGGATGTTTTCATGATACGTCCCCCTTCCTTTGATGAGATTGCAAGGAATATCAGAGACCTTGACCTCAGGAACGTGAGATAATCTTTATTGTTCCATGAGTGCTTACAATCTCCCTTATGAACTGGATCATCTATACTGCTGCCTGTCTTGTCCTCTTCGGGTTCATGCAATTTTTTATAAAATTATCTTCGACCGGTAACAACCCTGTTGCATCCTCCATGATTTTCGTAACAGCCCAATTTCTAGTTCAGATCTTTCTGGGAGCATATTTTGTCTCAAAAGGAGATCTCAATATGGATTTTGGCAGCATAAAGTTCGGGATCGCCGGGGGTATTGTTGCTGCCATCGGGACGATCCTGTATTTTCTCGCACTTGAAAGCGGACCCCTGTCCAAAGTCGTGCCTGTTGCGAACATGAGCCTCATTGTAGGCGTGCTGCTGGGCGTGATCTTCCTGAGAGAGGCAATGAATATCAGGATTGTTGCCGGGATCGGGTTCGCAATAATTAGCATATATCTGCTGACAAACGGAAGTTGAAAAAGGTCAAAAGAGCTATGTGCTTCACTCTCACTCCTTGATTTCATCATCTGCCGTCTCTGCCTGCTCTTTCTTGCCCCTCTTCTCAGCTTTTGCTCCTGCCTGCAACGCAAACACGTTCAGGAGATCTGTCAATTTTTCGTACTGTGCGGTCTCGATGTGGGAATACCGCAGCGGCTTTTTGTGCTTGCGCGTCTCTTTCTTAAGCTTCCTGTAAAGCTCATCCGAGCGCGAGGTTAGCTTTTCATCCGTTGTCCCCTCGATAAGCATAACACCGACAGCACCGTACTCGAAAGCAGCATTGACGACATCGGCATCCAGGATATGTATGGACGGAACGCTCACAAACCTGACAAGAGAGGAGTACTGTTTCCTGTTAACCCCGGCGATATCAGCCGCAGCATAAGCATAGGGATCAATGAATACGATCACGCCAGGTGCTTCGCTCAGTATCGCCCTGAGCTGTGCTTTATACAGATTTCTTGAAAAATTCCTTATCTCAATGCCTTTTATCGGGCATGCAGGCACGCATATCCCGCATCCTGTGCATGCAAGCGGCGACAGCACCGCCTTTCCCTTCTCAAGGCTCAACGCATTATAGGGGCATGCTTTGACGGATTCTCCGCATCCATTGCACTCAAATATCACCGGTTTCTCTGGCGGGATGAGTATCATGCCTTTTCCAAGGAACTGTGAAATCTTGTGCGCCGCACTTATACCTTCGGTCACAGTATCATGTATATCCTTTGGACCGAGGACGCACCCGGCAGCAAATGCAGCCTGGTTAAGGGTACTTACCGGGTCAAGCTTGACATGCTTCTCTTCGATAAAACCATCATCTCCAAGCGGTACTCCCAGTTTATCAGCAAGTTCTTTTGTGCCTGGTGAAGGGATCAATGCCGGGCACAGCACCACCATATCGAATATTTCCCTGCCTTTTAATCCAAGGTTCGTGTCCTCGTACTGTACCATGAGCGTATTATCAGGTTTTGGGATTATCTCAGCGATCTTTCCTCGCACATAATTGACCCCTTTTTCCTGTGTATGATGGTAGAATTCCTCAAACCGTCTTCCGGAGCTTCTCATATCTATATAGAAGATCCATACCTCTGCGTCTCCTTTCATTTTTTTTATAAGCTGCGCCTGTTTCTGCGAATAGAGGCAGCATACCTTGGAACAGTATTTTTTCCCTCTGCCTGTAAAATCCCTGCTTCCAGCGCACAGCACAAAACCTACCCGGTCAGGGAAAGATCCGTCAGCTCTCTGTAATCTCATCCCTGTTTTGCTCTTTGCCGAGAGCATCTCCTCAAATTCCACGGCATCGAGGAGATTGGGAGCCGGGTAGTTGTATTCCTCGATCACTGAAAGATCGAAAGGCTCAAAACCAGTAGCTATCGCAACAGATCCAACCTGGATCGTACTTTTCATCTCTTTTGCTTCAAGATCGATGGCATCCCTGGGACACGCTTTCACGCAGTCCCCGCACTGTTTGCATTTTGACATATCTATCATATACGCCTGCGGAACAGCCTGCGCAAATGGCAGGAATATCGCGCCTGCCGGACATTTTTTGGCGCATGCACCGCAGGAAATGCATTTGTGGATATCCACATAGCGCGGGCTGTGTTTCAGGGTTATGGAGTAATCTCCCGGGCTTCCCTGTACTTCAGCCACTTCTGTCTGTGTGAAAAGGGTGATATCTTGATTATTTTTTACTGCCACCATCTTTGGCGTGAGTATGCACTGCGAGCAATCCAGCGTGGGAAAAGTCTTGGATAGACCGATCATATGCCCGCCCAGGAAGGGTAGCTTTTCTATCAGTATTACTTCATGTCCATCTGCCAGTTCAAGCGCGGTCGTGATGCCTGCTATTCCTCCGCCTACCACAAGAACCCTGTCAACCAGCTTTTTTTCGATCGGGACGAGCGGTTCAATGGAACTCATGCGGGCGATCGCACCTTTTATCAATCCTTTGACTTTTGAATCTATACCCTCTTTCCCGTGTACCCAGCTTGCCTGTTCCCTTATGTTGGTTATCTCAAGCAGGTTTTGATTCAGTCCGGTATCTCTGGCAATGCCCCTGAATGTCTCAAGGTGCATCTTGGGGGAACATGAACCAATAACGACGCGATCCACTTTTCCTTTCTCGATATCTTTTTTGATTTTTTCCTGCCCCTGGCTGGAGCAGAGGTAATCCTGAATAATGACTGTTACATCTTTGTTCTCTTTGAGGGAATCTGCAACTGCCTGGAGGTCAACTTCGTCGCTTATGTTCCCTCCGCACCTGCACAGGTACACCCCGATCTTCTTTGCTGCCTGTTCAGACTGCGTGCCTGATTCTTGTCCGTTCTCTGGCATTGCTACTTCACCACCTTGTTCAGCAGTGCATCCACCTTAACAAGATGCTTTTTCAATCCGAGTTCTTCATGGTCAAGCCCAAATGCAAGCCCGATGAGCTGGGTGAAATAAATTACAGGCATGTCGATCTTGATATTGAATTTTGACTCCACGGCTTTCTGTTTGGCATCGAGCTGGAGATGGCACATCGGGCATGTAACTACCATGCAGTCCGCACCTGTCTCTTTTGCCATCACGAAAAGATCTTTTGCAAGACTCAGCGCCAGATCCTCATTGGTTATGAGGATCGGACCCCCGCAGCATTTTGTCTTGTAATAGTATTTCACAGGTTCCGCTCCCAGGGTTGAGATAAGCTCATCCAGGGATTTCGGGTTCTCAGGGCTGTCAAACCTGTTCTCAGGTCTGGTGAGCAGGCAACCGTAGTACGGCACAGCCCTTATCTTTAAAGGTCTTTTGATATGTTCTGCAAGTTTTAAAAGCCCGAGATCTTTCACTATTATCTCAAGAAGATGCTTTGGCTTTGTGCTGCCATCATATTTAGAAACAAGCAGTTCATTGATCCTGTTCTTCAGCGAGGTGTCCTCATATGCGGTATTGGCACGCATCAGATTTGAGTAGCACAGGTTGCAGGGCGTTGCAAGATCAAGCCCTTTTGCTGATTGCAGGGTCCTTGCAGAGAGCGCGACCCTTGCTGTTCTATCAAGTACATGGAGTGCTCCGCAGCAGTTCCAGTTCTTTATCTCTTCAAGTTCGATGCCAAGAACTTGAAACACGGCTTTCACTGACATGCTGTAGTCCACTGCAGTGCCGTGCTGCGCGCATCCAGGGTAATAGGAATATTTCATTTCCCTGCCTCCACCTCTGTTTCTGCTGTTTTCTCCGCTGGCTCTTTTTTCTCCTTTTCTTTTGTTTCACTGGCTTTTATTTCAAAAATAGCCTTCAATTCATCCGTACCTTCCATTTTATCAGGTAACAGCGGCAGCTTGCCTTTAAATATAAGAGATAATCCGAAAGGCGCCTGTTTTATCATTCCAGGCTCTTCAAGGCTGTATTTTGAGATTAGCAGGAACTCTGAGGCTCTGCCTGTTTTCTTTACCACATCTGAGAAGATGCGATCAAATTTTGAGTTCTTGTTCTTTATGCCCTCGGCTACAGCTATGGGCTTCAATATTTCCATCAGCTCTGTCGGGCGTATCTCCCTGGGACAGCGTACTGAACATGAGAAGCATGTGGTACATATCCATATGGTGTTGCTGTTCAGGATTTCTTTCTTGAGACCGAGCTGTACCATGCGCACAAGTTCGCGGGGGGTGTAGTCCATCTCATGGCTCACAGGGCATGAGCCCGCGCATATCCCGCACTGAATGCACGTGGGAATTTTCTTACCAACATCTGTTTTCAGAATGCGATCGCGAAAAGCTAAGTCTCTTGATTCAGGAACAATGGCATTTTTTATCATTTCTATCATCGTGCAGGAAAACACATGAAGATTCGTGAATATATAAATCTTGTTGCTCAATCGAGCCCATCCACGAATTCAACATGCAACCTGCACCTCTTAATCTACAATTTCACAAAATAAAACAATCACTGCGTAATTTTATTCAATATATATTATTGATAGTATAACAAGTTACAATGTGTGCGGGGCAAATTGATGTCAATAAAACCTGATACTATTGTGACTTGTTGTAAAGGAAAGGCAATTTCTGGATGTGCTCCCTTGATTCACAAGATATTAATAGTAAAACCGATCATAAAGTAATATGGAGCGTTTGAATTCGTGGCGGTATGTGACAATTATTAGTTGAGCATGTAATTGCGATGCTAATAAAAAAAGATATAACGGAGGTTAAATAAATGCTTAAAAAACTAACATTGGTGTTCCTGCTATTAACAGTAGTGGCTCTTATAGGGGTGCCATGGGCTTCAGCATATCCAGTATTTCGGGATACATTCTTTAAAAAATATACAAATGCATATCCAGATCTTCAAAAAGATCTTAAGGATAATCCTTCAAGTTTAAAAACTTGCCTCATATGCCATCTTCCTGGAAACCCCCCACTTGGATATAATACTGCAAAGAGGAATCCATTTGGTGTAGATTTCGGTAAAACAATTAAGAAGGATGAAGAAGGTGAAGCGTCAACTACAGAAGAAAACATCACAAAAGCCTTGACAGATATTGAGCAAAATGATTCAGATGGTGATGGTTCAAGCAACATAGGTGAAATTAACAGTAATACATTTCCTGGAGATAAAGACTCCAAACCGGAAAAACCAATACCCCCTATTCCTGAACTGAGTACGGTTATTTTGTCATCAGCAGGGCTTTTCGCATTAATCCTGGTTTCAAGGAAATACAGATAGGCCATATACGGCAACCCCTTCACTTTTTTATTCTACATCATAAAGCATGCTTTCCAAACTGTGATAGAGTGCTCTTATTGGATGGGCTCTGCTCAATATTTGCCATTCCGGGCATAGGCTCCGTTTATCACAAACATTTTTAGCAATTGAGGATCATCTTGAAACGATGGTTCGAGTTCTCGCAACAGGTACTTTTGATCTGCTCCACCCCGGACACCTGCGATATCTTTCAGAAGCAAAGTTTCTGGGAGATGAACTCTATGTGATTGTGGCGCGGGACTCGATGGTGAAGCACAAACCAAAGCCTATAATCCCTGAACATCAGAGGCTTATCATGGTTCAGGCGCTTCGAATCGTGGATAAGGCGGTTCTTGGCAGCGAGAAGAACATGTTCGAGCCTCTTTATGAGATCCAACCTGACATCATAGCGCTTGGTCCAAACCAGTTTTTCAAAGAAGAGGAGCTTGAGGCACAGCTGCGCGAGCATGGAATAAACGCAAAGGTTGTAAGGATCAGGTCACTGGAACAGTGCGAACTGTGCAGCAGCGCGGCGATCATTCGCAGGATACTTGATCGCAACAACAGATGATCATTTCAGTGCCAGAGCCATCCTCTGAAGTGCTTCCTTTATGCGCTCCTTGGATGTGGCATAAGATATCCTGATAAAATCCTTCCCTGCTTCCCCAAAGGCAGCACCGGGTGTGGCTGCGACCAGAGCTCTATTGAGCAGAAGCTCTGCAACTTCCTCACCGCTTCCGTACGCGCTCACATCAGCAAAAGCATAGAAAGCACCGTCTGGATTTGAGCATTTTATGCCGAGGTCGTTCAATCCCCTGACAAGCAGGTCACGTCTTTCTTTGAACTCCCTGACCATATCTGTAACACATGTCTGGTCGCCCTGGAGCGCTGCCAGACCTGCGTACTGGACAAACGATGTTGCCTGGCTTACGGAATGGGACTGCAGCTTGAGCATCTGTTCGTAGATCTCTTTTGGAGCGCTCACATATCCAAGGCGCCATCCTGTCATCGCATATGCCTTCGAGAAGCCGTTGACAGTGATCGTGAGGTCGTGCATCCCGTCCACAGCTCCGATGCTCAAGTGTTCTTTGTCGTAGATTATTTTTTCGTAGATCTCATCTGATAAGACCATGATATTGTTATCGATCGCCAGATCTGCGATTTCTTTTAACGTATCTTTATCATAGACACCGCCTGTGGGGTTGCAGGGGCTGTTTATAACGATGAGCTTTGTCTTTCCTGATATGCAGTCACAGAGATTCAATGGCAGGAAACCGCTGTTTCTCGACGTGGGTGCCCATACAGTTCTTGCCCCTGCGAGCCTGATGCATGGGTCGTAAGATACCCAGGCAGGATCGAACAGGACTGCCTCATCGCCCTCCTGCAGCACTGAGAGCATGACCTCGAATATTGCCTGCTTTGCTCCCGGCGTCACCATGATATTTCCTGGTTTTGTCTCGATATCGTTCTCTTTTTTCAATTTCTCAGCGATCGCCCGGCGCAGTTCCGGGATCCCCGGCGAAGGTGTGTAATGCGTATCCCCACGGTCAAGAGAAGCTTTCGCAGCCTCGATGATGTGCTTCGGCGTATTGAAATCCGGCTCTCCGAGACTGAAGCTGATGATGTCCTTGCCCTGGCTTTTCAGTTCACTGGCAAGGTTTGAGATCCTGAGCGTTGCAGATTCCTTTATATCTTGCAGCCTTTTTGCGGTCATAAAGTATAGCCCACTGACTCTTTTCTGATATTTAAGCCATTCTGAACCTACCCACCGAAGTATTCCCTGAGTTATATCGCCAGGAAAATCAAAGGAAGGTCGAGCAGGATATTAAGACAGGAATTTCCGCATCCAAGGAATTGGTGCGATGATCTTCTCTAGGCTCCTGACTGCCATCATGGGCAGGGCCGGGAGGTTGTTGGAAAATATATTTCCTCACAGAATTGCATTGCTGGTGAGAAACACTTATAAGCAAAAAACGCTATCAAGCTCTGTACACTTCAAATACGGGGGATAGTGACTGCAGACGATAGCAGGTTTATGCTCGTTTGAGGTGAATAAGATATCTGTATAAACTTTTAAGATATGTAATTTAGGCGCGCATTTTTACGAAAGTGATGTTAAATTATTTCTTATAGATGTTTTTCCTATGACCGTCATTTTGTATATCAAAAACAACACGATAGTCTCCAACACGTAGCCGAAAATATGGTTCACCTACAATTTTTGTTACATCAAAATGATATGGATTTTCACCAAGTTGTGAAACTTTTTTAAAAATACGCTTTGCTACTGTTCTATCCAACTTTCTAAATGCCTTTGATGCAGATTCTGACCAGATTATTTGAAATCTCATCAGAATCCGAGTTCTTTAGCAAGCTTTTCATGTGTAATGTACTTGCCGTTTTTGATTTCCTTTACTGCAGATTCTATCTCTTTTTTTGTTTCTTCATTAAGTTCTTGAACATCTTCGATAAGTCTCTCTAACACATCATTATAAGTTTCCCGTTCAAAGAGTTTCATTTGATTTAAGGTTGATTTTATATCTTCTTTAATCTGGATTGTCGTAACCACGATAGTAATTTTAGTTTGAATATATTTATAGATTACTATAGCTGGATATAATTTATTATAGCCCGACATTGTTAAACAATTGAAATATTGAAATCGTGCAACCAGTAGAAGTGAACTACCTCACGCTAAAGCTGTGAAGCTTCCTGTTTCATCGGTTCTCTATTGAGAATACTCTGACAGGCTTTAATTCCCGTAGTTCCTGCGGTACTTCGATTCAATATGATTTTGGCTGCTATATGGTCTCTGTC
>JAPZAV010000120.1 GCA_027460465.1 Candidatus Methanoperedens sp.
TGGATAGAAGTATCCCGAAAAGATATGCGGTATACCTGTACCCTCTTTCCACAAAGATGTTAAAGTCAATATCGTCCTCCTCTGAGAAACCACCTGAGGCTACCGAACCTGCGATCGCGATGCACCTGATGAATGGACATGCAGAAGCATACTCTGATGCGAAGCGATTCGCAATGGTCCCGTACTTTTCGCTCATCTCGCCGTTGGAAAGCAATCTTCTTCTCGTCTCAGGTATTAGTGCCTCCTTTCCTTTCAGGCAATAAATCCCTTCTTGATGCGAGACGCCAGGTATTGCTGAAATCTCCTTTATGATCTCCTCCTCAGGCACATCGCCGCGCACCAGTATTTTTGAAAGATGGTCTATGCTCAAACCGTAACCTCTCCTGTCTGCAATCCTGAGTGTGTGAAGGATCCTGTCTGCGATATTCCCTTCACATGTATCGTTTTGTTTTGTTCTTGCCATAACCCTGGCTGCAGCAGCAGTCCTCTGATACTCCAGTCAAAAATATAGAGGGCTCTGATTAAAAAGCTTTCTACTAAAACCACCTGTCCAGCGTCTGCTGTCCTTTTTCGGAAGCCGCAAGCAGGCGCTCCACTGCTTTTGATACCCTTTCTTCCGAGAAATCATGCTCTGTGCAGAGGAATCTTACTATCGCATCCGGATCAGGCTTTTTCCACTTCATCTCATAATCTGGCGTCGCGTCCGGGTTCAGGAACAGATCCCTTATCTCTGCAAGGTATTTGATATCTGTGCCAAGCTCTTTCAGCACCCCTTCGATATGTCCGTGCTTTTTTATTAATTTGAGTGCTTTCTTTGGACCTATTCCTTTGATGCCTTCATTATAATCAGTTCCCACTAGGAGCGCGATATCTACAAGCTGCTCTTTTGTTATCTCAAGCCCGAAGAGACCTTTCTCAAACTCTATGAGTTCAGGCTTCACGTCCACATATATCCCTTTTCCCGGGAGCTTCCTTTTACCTGAGACCGCAAGGTTCCTGACCACGACCAGGGAACCGAAAAGAAGGGCATCGTAGTCCTGGGAGCCGACCGCATAGGCATCCCCTTTCCTTACCATGAACGCAGCCTGCGCCTCTCCTTCAGAAGGCGCCTGAACCACAGGCATCCCCATTGACCAGAGCAGCTGTTTTGCATCATCTATCATTGTCCCCTTGATATGCGATGATGCCTGGGCGAATCTAAAAGCATCCTCATCGCCGGCAGCTTTTGCCTCTTCCCATTTCACCATTGCTTCTGTCCTTATTTTTTGGCGCTCCTCTATGGTGGTGATCTTGAACTCAGGCGGCACTCCGTCAAAAACGAATACAGGTTTGATGCCTTCTTCAACAAGGTTGGTTGTCCTGTACAGGAATCCTGAAAGATGGGATGTGATCTCACCATGAGAATCAACAAGCGGGGTTCCGTCGCGCTGGCGTATGATGCTCAGGAACTGGTAGAGGGTATTGTATGCGTCTATGGCTATTGCTTTTCCTTTCAGGTCTGATAGTGTGATTTCCTTTTTCTCAAAAAGGTCTCCGAGGTCAACCCCCATCCAGATTCCCCGGATCAAATTTCATTTTTCAATCTGACGTCGATCACAGAATCATCATCTGCTTCTATGCCTTTAACTGTCAGAAGATTGCCTTTGCGATTAATTAATTCTGCTGCAGATACCCTCACCTGATGTTCATCTGTGGATTTATTGTTTTTATGAACGATTAGAAGGTTCATTCCTTTTTCAAATTTTTCCATTATACTGCCTATGATACGTTCGAAATCGGAATAAATAATAACATCAGATAAGCCTGCATTGGATTTTTTTATCACACCTATGGGTTTGATTCTAAGATGCAAACTGAATTCCTCATTAAACGCATTATCTATCATATGACTTCCTTATATCCTTTTCGCAATCCTTCCAATAAAGAGCAACCTTCAGCCTAAAGTATCCTGTCTTTCTTTAACCGTAAATTGATTGATGAAAACCAGAACTATCATTATGTCATTCAGCGCACAGTCCAGGTAGCTTCCTGCCAGAGGACGCGTCATCCTGTCAATCACATCTCCAATGTTGGTCAGTATCAGTACAAGGGATATAAAGATCAGTATCACGTGCTGAGGGAGCATCAGAAGCGTACTGTTCGTAGCTGCCTGGATATTGAGGATCATTGCCAGTGTTCCCCCAACAATGAATGAAACAAGATATCCATTGATCATCCAGTAAACTGGCTCTCTCTGCTTTATCAGGATCAGAAATGGTGCGAGCAAAATAAGGAAGGTGATCCATAATTTAAACTCAATAAAACCTGATATCCCGTAAGATGAGATGATTTGCCTTATGATAATGTTCCCTTCACGCATAAGTCCATGCTGCTGGATCATCCATGAACTTGTGATGGCATCTCCAAGTCCTGCAGTAGATAAAGCAAGTATGAAGAGCATTCCCTGGAATCGGGTGTGCCAGAATGAACATCTCATATGTCTTTCGTTTTCCAATATTATGACCTTCGTCTTATGATTATAATAATAAGTATCATTGCTTTTTTCCATTTAAACTTATTCATGATGCACATCATCATTTTAAAAATCTAAAATCGAATAAAACATCCATTTTTTTCAGCGATCAAGACGAAAAGACATTTGTATTAATTGCAACAATAATAGAAAATGATGTGGAATGTTCTCCAGGAAAAATTCAAAAATCATCCAGCCCAGGAAAAAGTGGTAAGACTGCTGCTGGAAAGAGGATTTCAGGTAAATGCCCAGGGCAGAGTGGTCTCAGGGAACATCGAGATCGCCCATACCCAGATAGCCAATGAGATCGGAGTGGACAGAAGAGTGGTTGACGCCACGTGCGAGACCATACTGAAGGATCCACAGCTCATGCGAATCTTCCGCAATGTACGTTCCTTACCCTTCCTGAGGGATGTGGCGCCCTATCTCGGTCTTGGGGTTATCATCATCACTCCTGACAATGCAGCCAGAAAAGGGCTTCTCGGCAGCGTTTCAACTTCAGTGGCTGAACACGGCATCACAATCAGGCAGGCGGTCTCTGACGATCCTTACCTGTCTGAGGATCCTAAGCTCACAATAATAATCGATGGAAAGGTAAGCGGAGAACTCGTCGATGCCCTTACCGGGATCAAAGGGGTAAAAGGTGTGGCTGTGTTTTGATCTGGAACTTCTGTCAACTGTATTCCAGCATGATGAACCCGTAGAAAAGCTTTTTTTCAAAGTTATCCAGTCCTTCAAGGTCGTCGCGTTCCATTGTTACTCCGTTCGTGGCAAAAAGATCTCCATCAACTTTAGCTGTTTCATGCACCACTATGGAGTCTGCGGTTATCTTGCCAAGTACCCTGCAGTTTCTGCCGATTTTCACTTTTTCTTTTGAATCCAGATTTCCGTGAATGATACACCATCCACCAGCAGTAATACCTCCTGTAGTGCGCACACTGCCGAACAGAGTTATATGGTTTCCAAAACTGGCTGAACGGGCTCGGAGATTGCCGAGCAGGCGGCAGTGGTTGCCTATTACAGCGCGTGAGCTTGTCCTTATGGTATCAAGGCTGATCTTTGTCCTGTTCGGTATTGACATGAGCCTGTTCTCAGGCATATCGTCGGAAAACAGCTCCTCAAGCGCTTTTTCGACCTCCTCTTCACTACCAAGCCTCAGCGCTGCCATCAGATAAAAGAAAATGAACATTACAAAAGGCAGCGGGTTGCGGATAACAAGATATCCTTTCACCTCGTAGCCGCCATCTATTTTCACATTGTTCCCCACATCAAGATTGTCTGCGATCAGTTTTCCTGAGATCCTGGTAAATTCTCCGAGATAAGCATCTGCCTTTGTCCTGACATCGCCTGTTATCTCTGACCACATGTCTATTCTGATATCATTCTCCGAAATGATGTTGCCGTTAATCTTCACGTGCTCCCCTGCAATCACAGACTTCGCAACCAGCCCGAAACCAACATCAGCATAATTTCCCACAAGCACGTCACCGTCAACTAATATCGAATGTTCCTCCATGACAGTATGGTCTGGTATTATCAATCCCTTTAGCTCTGCAATAACGAAGTCTCCACGTTCTTATGGTTGTAAGATAAGATAAATCTTAATATCATCGAGACCGAATTAACGGTCATGTGCGAACTCAGAGTAATTTTCAATGGGAAAAACATTATGCACGATGTAGTGCGCATAACCGCAGATAAAAATTCTATCAGGTTGCAGAGCATTGTCGGTGAAACAAAAACCATCTCTGGAAGGATAATTGAGGTCAACTTAACAAAACAGGAAGCTATAATAGAAAGCTGAATGAGGCAAAGATGAAAGCAAAAGTGGCAATCAACGGGTACGGGACTATCGGTAAACGCGTGGCTGATGCTGTTGCTCTTCAGGAGGATATGGAAATTGCAGGTGTAGTGAAAACAAGACCGAGTTTTGAAGCCCGCATCGCGAAAAAGAAAGGTTACTCGCTTTATTCGGCATCTGAGGACAATATCGCGGATTTTGAGAAATCAAAGATCGAGATCAGCGGTACGCTTGATGAGTTGCTGGATAAAGCTGATATCGTGATTGATGCCACTCCCGGGAATACAGGTGAGGAATACAGGAAACTGTATCAAGAACATGGTATCAGGGCTATCTGGCAGGGTGGAGAAGAGCACGAACTTGCTGGTTTCTCCTTCAATTCAGAGGCGAATTACGATAGAGCTCTGGGCAGGGATCTTGCAAGGGTGGTCTCATGCAATACAACAGGGCTTGTGAGGGTGCTTTATGCGCTCGATACCGCGTATGGCGTAAAAAAAGCCAGGGTGACATTGATGAGGAGGGCAGCAGATCCGAACGATATAAAGACAGGTCCGATAAACGCCCTTGTTCCTGATCCCATCAAACTGCCCTCGCACCATGGTCCTGATGTGAACTCGATCCTTCCTGATATAGATATCACGACCATGGCTGTCAAGACCTCAACCACGCTCATGCACCTCCATGCTGTCAATCTAGAATTGAAAGAGGAATCCAGCCAGGATGAGATCATAAGGCTTTTTGAAGAAAGACCCCGCATCAGGCTTGTGAACAGCAAGGACAGGATAAAATCCACAGCCGAAGCGATGGAACTCGCAAAGGATATGGGGAGACCAAGAGGCGACATGTGGGAGAATGTATTGTGGAAGGATTCGATCACTATTGATAAAGGAGAGCTGTACTTCTTCCAGGCGATACACCAGGAAGCTGATGTTGTCCCTGAGAATGTTGATGCCATACGGGCAATGCTGGAACTTGAAATGGATGGGGCAAAATCCATAGAAAAGACGAACAAAGCGCTCGAGCTTATGACCTCGTAAAAGATTGAGTAACCTTTATCATGGTTAGCACATAATTCATGCCTATGGGAAAAGTATCGTTGCTCGGCATATGCATATTCATAATTCTATTCAGTTCAGTCGCCGCAGATGCGATCTCGATAGAGAATCTGAAAAAGTTTGATGTTCCTGAAAAAGACTTCTGGGACCCTGTTCTAAGCCCTGACGGCACAAAGATCGCATATGTGGCTTATGATGAAGCCTATCTCCAGCAGATATTCGCAATCAATCCGGATGGCACGGGGGAGAAAAAGCTCACAAGCGATGCATTCAAAAAATGGGGGCTTTCATGGGGAACCGATAAGATCGCCTATGTCTCGCTTGGAAAAGACGGACTGGAAAAGATATATGTCATGAACCCCGATGGTACTGAAAACAGGCAGCTCATACTCGATAATACCAGGCAGGGAAGTTCGGCATGGTCTGCCCCATCATGGAGCCCTGATGGCCGGCTCCTGATCTACACATCCCGTGATGAGAAAGAAGACCCGAAATTGTATATGGTGAATTCGGACGGGACAGGGAAGAAGCTGGTACTTGAAGGTGCCTTCAGGCAGTGGAGTCCGTCCTTCAGCCCTGATGGGAAGAACATCGTTTATGTATCTTACAATGAGAGGTATAAAGAAGAGCTTTTCATTACAGATATCAGCGGGAATTCAAGAAGACAGCTCACTTTCGATGAAATTAAAAAGAACAATCCTGTCTGGGGACCTGATGGAACGATTACATACGTTTCTTACGAGACCATAACATCATCAGGGGAAAAGATATTTTCAATCAATCAGGACGGGACAGGCAGGAAATTATTTGTGGATTCAGACTTTAAACAGTTGAGTCCTTCTTTCAGCCTTGATGGCAGGAAGTTCTCATATGCAGCAATAGATCTCACAGGTATGGTGAAACTTGGTGTGGGGGATGTGGCAGGTGCAGTATCTGCCTCACCTTCACCCACTCCAGAAACCACAATGACACAGCCTGCCCACACAACACCGGTTGTTGAGAAAGAGCCTGCAGGAACGGGGGATGTTCTATGGACGATGTTTATCATTCTTGCCGTAGTAGTGGCAGCGCTGCTAATCATCCTTGTGATCGCTGATTTCATGGGTAAGAAATGATCAATCCACTTTGAAAGGCAAAAGTCCCTTCATTTTTATCCACCAGTAGGCAGCCCATGTGGAGATCACTGTTGATGCAATGAGAAGAACAGAATACCATCCTTTATCCTCAGGTCCAAGAGCAAAAGCAGGATTGCTTAAGATGGTTGCGAGCGTGTTAGGTACCAGCACACCAGTTCCGAGTATGGTGAGCCATGTCATTACAAGCGCAAGCCTGTTGTTCAGCATCTGGAGCTGGTTGTTGTAGATGCTCTGGAGCACCTCAAGCCCTGATGCAAGCACCTCTGACATGTGTTCGCTAAGCGCTATGTGCCTGTTGACATCATCTGACAGAATTCCGATCCTGGCGAGTAACTTTGGGCTGTCAGTGATGAGCTCTGCATCCCCGTGGCGCAGTGAATTGATGACATCGAGGGTAGCCCACAGAGTATCCAGATAGCTTATGAGCGCATGCTTCATGTTGTGTATATCCGGTGCGATCAGACCCCTGGGCGCCATCGGATCAAGCAGATTCTTGCTCAGCTCATCTCCCTGGGCTTCAACTTCTCTCAAATGTTCAAAATTTCTGTTATTGTTCTCATCTATGATCCTTGTTAAGATTATGGTGATTTTATCCTGCTGAATCAGGGTAGGTTTGATCTTCCTCATGAACGCGTCTGCATATCTTGAAAAACGCACAAGACGGTTCACAGTCTCATCATGCATGGTCAGAATGAGGTCTTTTCTTATCAGGATCAGTATCGGGCTTATAAGGACATCAAATTTCTTCACAGCCACCGCTGGCAGCATCAACCCAAGCTCTGTGTCCCTGTCCTCATACGCAGAAAGGTAATTGGAAAGAAGCGTGGGCACGAGCGTGGAACTGAACCCCATCGCCATCGCGATGATCTCAGCATCTTTTTTTATATCTTTCACAGGGAAATTCAACCACGCCACAGACGACTCTTTGAGGAACTGTATAAAATCATGCGGGTTCTCTCCAACCAATTTCAGAGGTTTCCCTCCTGCTATCGGAAGGGCGACGCAGTAAGCGCGATTGCCGTTTGACTGAGCGGCTGTGTTGACTTCCTTTTTTTCTACAGTAACCGTTTTCGCTGCGTTTTCCTCAGTCAAATCTCTGCCTCCTGAGCTAAGTCCAGCCTATAGTGTCGTCCTTTGTATTAATCTTATCTTTGTTGAAGGCTACTGGATACCATATCCCCCGTCTGCGACCATGGAATGACCCGTGACAAACGAAGCTCCATCCGAGCACAGCCACAGAACTGTTTCAGCGATCTCTTCTGGCTTTCCAAGCCGCCCGATCGGAGATACACTGACGATCTGCTGATATACCTCAGGATTTTCACCTGCTTTCAGAGAACGTTCCATCAACATCGGAGTCTCAATGAATCCAGGACAGACCGCATTCACTCGAATGCCCTTTGCTGAATACTCAAGCGCTGCTGCCTTTGTCAAACCCACCACCCCATGCTTGGATGCAATATATGCGGAGGCATTCGCAAGGCCTACCAAACCAAAAATCGAAGCCATATTGATTATAACGCCGCCTCCCTGCTTCAGCATCTGGGGGATCTCATACTTCATGCACAGCCACACTCCAGTAAGATTGACACCGATCACCCGGTTCCACATTTCCTCAGGATAATCAGAAATATTTACGAGCATTCCCTCGACACCTGCATTGTTGACGGCACAGTCAATGCGGCTGTAGACCTCGATAGCTTTATTGACCATCTCCATGACCTCTGTTCCATCTGACACATCGGTCTTGATAAAGATGGCATCTCCGCCAGCCTGTTCGATCATCTGCACTGTCTCTTTTCCGCCCTGTTCTGATACGTCGGCAACTATTACTTTTGCCCCTTCCCTTGCGAAAGCAAGGGCAGTGGCTCTACCGATTCCTGAGCCTCCACCTGTCACAAGGGAAACTTTACCTTCAAATTTCAATGTCATTTTGCCTCCTCACGATAAACTCTGACATGCCTTTTCAAGCTTCCTGGACGCTGCATCTGCCTTCTTGCGCATCAGATCGATATCGTTCCTGATGCCTTCAAGTTCTTTATTTAATGCTGCTGTCCGCCTCTCTGTCTCTTCAGGCGCTGGACCTCCTAAAATGTTTCGCATCTTAATATTTTCAGAAGGATCGAGGGCATGGATGAGAGCTTCTTCAGATAGACCTTTATCGCTTAATTTCTCTCCCATGAGATCCAGAGAGAGTCTATCCAGATCCGAAAGTAGAGGAGCCTTCCCTGTTTTAGCGATCGATCCCACGATGTGATGCGCTGTCCTGAAAGGTATGCCTGTTGTGCGGACAATGGTATCTGCAAGCTCGGTTGCTGATGTGAAACCGATGCCTGAGGCTTTCTTTAGCCTTTCCTTTTTGATCTTCATCGTCCTTATCATGCCCTCAGCCATGCGAATAGAGGAGCGTACCGCATCTGTGGAGCGCCAGAGATGAGGTGTGGCTTCCTGCAGGTCTCGATTATAGCTGTAAGGAAGGGCTTTGCATATGGTGAGCACGGACATGAGAGCACCGTGGACTGTTCCTGTTTTTGCTCTCATGAGCTCTGCAATATCAGGATTCTTTTTCTGCGGCATTATCGAAGAGGTGGACGAGTACCTGTCATCCAATTCGATAAAGTCAAATTCAGATGAACTCCACAGTATGAGCTCCTCTGCAAGCCTGGCGAGGTTCGTCATGAGATTGGAATAACTTCCCATGCTTTCGATCATGAAATCACGCGTGCTCACTGCATCCATGGAATTCCCAAGCTCGGACTCGAATCCCAGGAGTTCAGTCGTTCTCTTTCTGCTTATCGGGAAACCCGTGGAAGCAAAGGCAGCAGCGCCGAGAGGATTCAGGTTCGTGCGCTCATATGCGCCCTTTATTCGCTCAATATCCCGCAAAAAAGCGCTTACATATGCAAGAAGATGATGCGCCAGTGTGGTGGGCTGGGCGTGCTGGGTGTGGGTATAGCCAGGCATAATTGTTTCATGATGCTCTGCTGCACGATCCGCAATGGTCGAGACCAGAGTCTCCACTTCCTGCATCAGGTTTGCAAGTTCGCTGCGCAGCGAAAGCCTGATGCACGCAGCCACCTCATCATTTCTTGATCTTGCAGAGTGCATCCTTCCACCAGTTTCCTCACCTGCAAGTTCTATCAGCCTTGCCTCGATGGCTATGTGCACGTCTTCGTATGAGGGGTCAAGTACTGAAATGCCTTCCTTCTTTATTTTTTCCAGACCAGAGATTATGGCTGAGCAATCATGTTCACTGATGATGCCCTGCTCTTTCAGCATGATCACATGTGCCCTGTCCACCTCGATATCTGCATCGAATATCCTTTTGTCAGCTTCCATTGATGATGTGAAATTCTTGATTGCCTCATCCTGTTCTTCAGAGAGCCGCCCTCGCCTTAGTATGTCCATAACATCCTCAATTATTCATGCCATTATGTATAAATCATTTTATACTCAAATGGATTTGCGAGGTATTTCAAGTCTCATCAAAGTAGCATCTTCTCCATCATTATAATATCCCTTCTGTATGCCTGTCTTGTAGAACCCGTGCGTCTCGTAGAACTTCCTGGCTTTCAGATTCCCTGACCTGACTTCAAGTACAATTTCCGCGGCTTTCATCTCGCGCAGTATACTGATTATCTCTTCCAGGAGAGCGCTCCCGATCATGCGGTTCCTGTATTCAGGAAGTACGGCAAGTGAGAATATGCGCCCTGTTTTTCCCGATGGAAGGAACCCCACGATGTAACCCACGACCATCCCATAGATCTCAGCCACAAGGAAACCATCAGAGCAGGTCTCATAGAACTGCATGTAGAAAAAAGGGTCGTGCTCGTTAAAGACTTTTCTTTCAATATTAATAACCCAGGGGAAATCCTGAGGCTGGAATTTTCTGATGATGATCAAACAGGTCACCATAACTGTCGAGGAAGATTAATTATTCGAGCTGTCACTCACCCGCGGAATATAAAACTATTCCGTTCATCCTTGATGAATGGAACAGTGATATATATATAATCTGAAAGTTAATAATAACATAGATGATGGCATACGAGGGAATCGAAGCGCCTGAGGAGAGCTTAGCTGAAAATATCAACAAAGCGGAGAGTGGCACATCTCTTTATCCCCTGGGGATTATCCTGATATCGCTTTCGATCATCCTCTTCATTGTTTCAATATCAGCTTCTCTGATAGAAAGCAGCCTGTTTGAGATCTCATGGCAGTCGCTGGGACTGGATCTTGTCTGGCAGCCTCTGTATTCCATAAGCCTGCTCATGCTGGGAACTCTGCTGCTCGCCTCAGGCTACCTGGCAGGGAGAAAAACCATCTTTCTTCAGGCAAAGGGAGAAAAAGCTCTTCTTCTGAAAACTATCTATGAGGTCATCACGGGCAAGTTCGTGGAAAGGGAGATCACCGAGATCCCTGTCTATGATACGAGCAAATACGGGGAGATCATCAACTTTGTGCAGCCCCAGGATTTTGATGTAGTGGAGCAGACATGGATATCAAGACCATTCACACTGGTCACGATACTCAATAACAGGCGAACTCACAAGAATATATACCATGTCACAGAGCCGGTACTCGATTCTTTCGAAAAGGCTCTTCTGGATCGTATATACGACTCTCTGAAAGTCTTCCTTCTTGAGCACGAGATTGATTTCAACAGGATGAACAAGGAACTCGTTCTCTACAATAATCTGATCAAGATTATTGATGTATACGGTATTCACCTTGAACCTGCCTCGCTGCATAAGATATGGTACCATATAAAGAGGGACTACGTAGGGTATGGAAAACTCGATGTGCTTATGAAAGACCACATGATCGAAGATATTTCCTGCGATGGATTCGATATACCTGTTTACCTCTATCATCGAAAATACACAAACATCGAGACCAACATCTTCTTTGAAGAAGAAGAACTTAATATGATGATACTCAAACTTGCCCAGATAAGCGGCAAGTCCATCTCAACAGGCTACCCGATAATGAACGCCCGCCTTCCTGACGGCTCAAGGCTTGAAGCCACGCTCGGAAGAGAAATAACGACGCGCGGCGGGACTATTACGATAAGGAAATTCAGGGAGGAGCCTTTTACTCCGATAGACCTCATAAAATACGGAACATATGATGTCTATGTGATGGCTTATCTGTGGCTTGCGGTGGAGAATAACAAGAACATAATAATCGTGGGAGAAACAGCCTCAGGTAAGACCACGACCCTCAATGCCATCTCTCTTTTTATCCCATCTGAATCAAAGATCATCACGATCGAAGACACGCGGGAACTCACGCTTTACCATAAGAACTGGATACCTGCCACGGTGAGGGAGACCTACATGGGACAGGAATCAGCCGACATTGACATGTTCGAGCTCCTGCGTTCATCCCTGAGGCAGAGGCCTGAATACCTGCTTGTGGGCGAGATCAGAGGAAAGGAAGCCTATACTTTATTCCAGGCCATGAGCACGGGTCATACCACCTTCTCCACGATGCATGCAGGAAGCATCCAGACAGCTGTGAACAGGCTGCTCAGCGAGCCCATCAATGTGCCCCTCATGATGCTGAGCTCGCTTGATATAATGATAATACAGGTGCTCAGGAACGTGGGCAGAAGGAGAGTAAGAAGGGTGGATACGCTCTCGGAGTTCGTGGGGATAAATGCAGCAACAGGTGATATCAGTACACGGGAGCTGTACAGATGGAACCCTGTGCATGACGTCATAGAAGAGACAGGATCATCGAATGTGATTGATGACATAATGAACAGCCGCGGATGGAGCAGGGAACAGGTACGTGAAGAGCTTGATAACAGGAAAGCTGTGCTGCAGTACATGCTTGAAATGGAAATAAACGACTACAGGGACGTATCCACGATCATACGCAGATATGTGGATGAGCCTGCTGAGACCATGAATCTGATCAGGAAGGGAAGGACGCTTCTGAGTGAAGAAAATGAACCTGAACAAACTTGATCGCATCTCGTACAGGCTTTTCGGGAAGTGGGTTGAGTCAAGAAGCGGAGATTACATGGAACTTCAGAGAAAGCTGATCCATGCCCGCATAGGCATACCTTTTGAGGTATATGTATCAAGGGTATACCTTGTATCACTGGTTCTTGCACTGCCATCTGGAGCGTTCGTTTATTTCCTGTTCAGCGATCTCATGCAGTTCGGGGTTACCTCTTTTCTGATAATTCCGCTTCTGTCTGTGTTTTTCGGTTTCATGGCATTCAGCATGATGATGGCTTATCCTCAGGCACTTGCGAATAAACGGGGGCGCGATATTGATATCGTCCTTCCTCATGCAGTTGCGCTCATGCATGCATTGAGCAGGGGAAGCAGCGACATAATAAGTTTTTTCAGGATAATAGCAGGTAACAGAAGGATATATGGTGAGATCTCGGATGAGGTCAATACCATGCTTGTGAATACCAGGATCCTGAACCAGGACATCACCTCTTCACTCAGAACCTCGGCTTCCAATACTCCTTCTGAGAGCTATAAGAACTTCCTTGAGAGCCTTTCCACAATAATGACAAGCGGCGGTAACCTTGTGGCATTCTTCCTGACAAAGTCGGAGCAGTACAGGCTGAAAGCCATTAATGCGAACAAAGCGTTCGTGGAATCGCTTGCAGTACTTTCCGAGATATATGTCACAGGGCTTGCAGTGGGTCCTCTGTTCATCATCGTGCTTCTGGTCGTGCTGGGACTGATCGGAGGGGCGAAATATTATTTTCTTCTCGTGATCATCGTATATCTCCTGGTTCCATTCGGTGCGATATTTTTCATATTCCTTCTTGATTCCGTCGTGGAAGGCTCTGCTTCCAAATTCGTGAGAATCAGTGAACATCGTGGAGAAAAGGCAGAAAATCCCTTTATCAAACGGGGAATGCTGCGCATGCAGATCTATGAATTCATGAAGCATCCTTTAAAGAAACTGATAGACGAGCCTGAAAAAATGCTGTATTTTTCCGCTCCGGTTGCCCTATTGTTCTTTATCCTGAATACCTACAGCTTTTATTCCCTCGAGTTCAATGAGTTCGTCTACAGGGCTGATGACCACATTATTATCGCCGCAGCCATCGTTTTCATACCATACCTGATATTCGTGGAAGCGCATTTCCACAGGATCAACCAGATCTCGGTGAACTTCCCGGAATTCCTGAACAGGCTGGTCAACCTCCATGAATCAGGTCTGACCCTTGCTGCGTCTTTAAAGAAGCTTCGTGTATCCAATCTTGGAATCCTGAACATCGAGGTAACTAAAATGAACACCAGTCTGGAGTTGAACGAGAACCTGATAGAAGCGTTCCGGGATTTTGGAAGGCGGGTGAATACGGTGGCAGTGCAGAGAACCGTAGTACTCATTGAAAACGCTGTCAAAATGACAGGCAATGTGAAAGATACTCTGGTGATAGCTGCAAACGATGCCCTGGCCGCAAGGTCTCTTGATGAGGACAGGACGCGTTCGATCAAGCTTTATGTTATGGTGCTCTATATCTCGTTCTTTGTATTTCTTTATGTGATATATTCACTGGTTACAGGGTTTTTCCCGCAGGTTCCGCTGATGCAATCCAACGAGATCACGGACATGGTGGGTGAAAGCGTAAATCTTTCAGGGTTCGACAGGCTGCTTTATATTCGGCTTTTTTTCCATGCAGCGGTTCTTGATGGGTTCTTTTCAGGTCTTGTGGCAGGAAAGATAGGAGAAGGAGATGTCAGGCTCGGATTGAAGCACAGCATGGTCATGATGATATCGGCGTATATACTGTTCATGTTCCTGTGATTTCAGTCTAAGAACTCATCATATATTCTTATCGTTTTCCCATCATCGAGTGTGGCAAAAATTTCAATACGACCTGAAAGATCCTGGATGATGCCGGCTTCTCCGGCATCCCTCACTGGCTCAGGAGGATTTGAGGATTTATTTATTATTGATCTGCCCTGAGGCGTTCCATATGAGAGGTATTTGATCGCCGTGTCCTTTCCAATGAATATTATCATGACCTCGAATCTTTCCTGATCCAGTCTTTTCACCGATACCTTGATATCAGGGCTGAGTTCAGGCGGTCTTATCCCCACTGCCCAGTTGAAGATTATGGCAGCCAGCACTATAGTTCACAAAAAAATGATAAAAAAATCATTCTTTTTGCAGTGACGGAGCACCGCAAAAAGATGAGGTTTGATTACGTTTCCCTTGAATACAGAACTTTCTTGGAGCTGTCCTTGAATGTTGCTATCACTATGAACTGCTTGATCTGGGTTGAGTTCGTATCCACTGATTTTGAATCACCCACGTCTGCTTTTAGCATATAGTCTGAGGTTGGGTTGAACCCTGTACCATTATAATACTGGTACGTCAATGTAATGTTTGTTATCGGCGCAGCGCTTGCCGGATCAATGGATGTCACAACTGTGGTTATATTTGTGCTGGATCTGCTGATGTCCAGACCCACGGTCGTGGGTGTTGTGGGCGACTTTACTCCTGCGCTCCACGATGATACGATCGCAGCCATTACCACTGTAATGGCGACCATCAGAATAACAGCGATCACAGGTGAAACTCCGCTGTCATCTTTATAGATTCCTCTACTTTTGCCTGATTTGTTATATTTCGATTTCACAATAGTATCCTCCGAATGAAGTCTCCTTTTAGGTACTAATTATTATATTTAATAACTATATATATACTTATTGGTTTAAATGCCTTTTTACACATGATGTGGATGTCAAAAAAATGGATATAGCGAAAGATTTTTACATAAAGAAGTATTTATGATACTCATAATAATTATATTAGCATATACCATCGAGCAGGGCAAAATATGAAAAATACGATCTTCCAGAAACAGGACGGCGTCTCACCTGTACTCGGGGCGATCCTCATGCTCGCTGTTGGCGTCACACTGCTTACCACGATACAGCTCAGCTTCGTTCCAGTATGGAACGCGCAGGAGGAACTGGAGCATCTCAAGAAAATGTACGATGATTTCAAGGAATTGAAATCAGGCATCGAGAGCAGTGTCCAGAGCGGGACTGTGCTTTCCAAACCTCTGATAATGGGTTTTAAGTATTCGCCCAAGATGTTCGTCTACAACCCGAAGGAGAGCGCGTACGCATCGCTTGACATTCAGGAGAACACATGGGCAGAGATCAGGTATAACGAGTTGCTGTCTGAAGGGATGGATGACGCCACCAGCAAAAAAAATATCAGCTCGAGCACGATGACATACTCATTGCAGGGAACAAAGAATTACAGCTCTTTCGTCTATGAACACGGGTTAATAAGGCGCAGCGGTTCGAATTATACCCCAAGCCCCCAGATCGTTATGGCGAACAGCTCGATATACCTTCTCAGCCTTAGACCTCTTGGTCAAGAGACCTCAGCAGGGGTGGAGAGGCGGACAGTGAACATCTATCCCACCTCACAGCAAAAAAATTCAGTCATAGGTAAGAACGTATGGCTCATACTCCACACGAAACCTGAGTACGTAGACTGGTGGAAGTCGAGTATAGAGAAAGAGGGAGGAAATGTGAAAAAGGCGGACAGGGACAATGGGACGGTCATCGCACAGATGAACAGCACGGTGATCAAATTGGGCGAGGCGTATCTATCGACCTCACCGAAAGCTGCGCCTTCTCATGCCCCGCCTTACAGGCTTGTCAAAGCTGTTCAGGATAACATCAATCTCCCCGTGGATGGAATAATAAATCTTGCAGTGGAAGTGCAGGACAAATACAATAACCCTGTACCCAATGTTCAGGTGAACTTCGATATCAATAACACCAGGAAACCGGGGAATTCGAACTCACCCACAGCCATCATCCTCCAGAACCCTGCAGTATCAGGTGCGGACGGAAGGGCGAACGTCATATTAAAGACAGGAGGAGCGGGCTTTTATTATATTGATGCCAGTCTGGCGGATCCATCCGATAAAACCACGTTTGCCTACCCTGCGTCGTCGCAGGGAGGAGTGCTCTCGCTTGCGTGTCAGGCTCCGTGCACAGGGACGGAATCTGAGTATACGATCCGGGCTACTCTAAAGGACGGCCTGGGAACTCTGGTCAATGGTTCGACCATAGACTTTGATAAGAGCGACGACGGCAGCACTTTGAATCCGAATTCAGGTACGACAGTCAGTGGGAACAGCAGCACTGTGCTGAATATTACCGGGGGCAAGGGCATCAGGATCACAAATATCCAGACCGTCGATGTGACCGACAACACTTCAAGAATAACCTGGGACACACTGAATAACATAACTGTAACTGCAAAAAGCGGGTTTGTATTTAATTCCATCAACATCCCAACAAAAGTCAACACCTCAGGGTGCGTGAGATACGGGACTTCTGCGGGGAATTATAACTTGATGGAGTGCGATAATATCACAAATGCTTATTCTCATTCTGTCAATCTTTCCAATCTTCTTCCCTATACTGCCTATTACTTTATCGTGAACAGCAGCCGCCTGGATGGCTCGGGAATGGAAAGTACTGAGTACATGTTTGTCACTGATAAGATTCGTGATGATGGCATTCCACCTGCCAGCGTGACAGATCTAAACAATGCCACAGGAGCGCTGTACATCAAATGGACATGGACTGATCCAGCTGATCTGGACTTTGATCATGTGGAAATATACATTAACGGAGTTCCCAGAGGCACTGTGAGCAAAGGTATGCAATTCTTCAATGCGACCTACTTCCAGCCAGGCACGTCGCATGCCATATCCACACGCGCAGTTGATGAATTCGGCAGGGTGAGCACATGGAATAACCAGTCAGCTGCAACACAGTCCCTGTTCACGTATGTATTCAGCTTTGCAAAAGTTAATGGGACTGTAACTCAGCCTGATAGTGCCAGGAACGCCACAGACGGGTTATCAGCAATCCTTACCGAGGAAATGGTTGGTGGGGTGAACGCAAGCAATAGACCGATGAACCCTGGCAAGAGCATAACCACTGGTGCACAATCAGGTACTTATGATCCCACCAGTCTGAATGTCGCTCTTGATTCAAAGATCGATGTTACAGCCCCGGAGAAGCAGATAAAGACTATCATCTATTACATGGGTCAGAGGGAGTCTGCTTCAGATCTCGCATCAGGAAATAACTTCAGCGCTCTTCCTGTTAGTGTGTACCTGCCTGAGAGGGG
>JAPZAV010000121.1 GCA_027460465.1 Candidatus Methanoperedens sp.
TAATACATATCTATTACATAAATCAGGTAGAGTTAGGGATTAACATCTCCTCTGGCATTTGTACGAGAATATCGATATCTTTCCCGGATTTTCGATATTCTTCAGTAGGTATGATGCTTCAATGATGGTGCGCTTCTGCTTTCTCAGCTTCCCTTCTCTTTATCGTATCCTCGCATGCCACAAAACAGCTTTCGCAAATCGCCTTCGCCACTTCCCTGTGATATGGTTCCTGGAAGATCGGAACCTGGAGCTTCACCTGAAATAGAGGGGTGTTTTTTGTTCCGCACAGGTCGCATTTCTTTCCGTTTGCTGGAATCCTGTTCAGGTTTGCCTGATGGCAATTTTCAAGGCACTCCTCGTTTATTCCTCTCCAGGTACCTGTGGGATATGCAGATTTGACGCCCTGGTCATTCACCTTTACAGGACATAATGTTGGTCTTGAAACACCGCACAGATCGCAGTCAGCCATAATATCACACTCCTAAAACCCTGGCAGCATCCATTGCCATCTGGACAAACGGTTCTGGATAAAGACCTATACCTATTGTCCCGATCACAGCAAGCAGTATTGCCACCACATACGGCGTCGGTTCTTTTATTCTCTCTCCTGCCGGAGCGTTCACGTACATGTACTTTATCACACGTGCGTAGTAATAAATGGACAGGGCGCTGTTCAGTATTGCAACGATCACGATGAAGAGGAGCCATCCGCTGGCTGCGCTCACAGCCTCTGCTGTGACAGAATAGAACAGGACGAACTTTCCCACAAAACCCGCGGAGGGCGGAATGCCTGCAAGTGCGAGCAGCAGCACAAACAGCGAGAACGCGGTTATGGGCGCTCGTTTTCCAAGCCCTGAGAAGTTATCGAGATGATCTATATTCTTCGCATCTTTGTTATCAGACAGTACCATGTATCCCACCACACCCACGGCAAGGAAAGCCCCGCCTTTCATCAGCGCATGTCCGAGCGCGAGCAGCACTCCGCCTGCGATAGACATCTGGGTAGTGACCACGAACGCCAGTGAGATGTAGCCTGCCTGGGCTATTGAGGAATAGGCAAGCATGCGCTTGATACTTCGCTGCGAGATCGCTACAACGTTCCCATAGGTCATCGTGATAACTGCAAGGATCGCGAATGTCATCTGGAGATCCATGCGTAACGCAACAAGCGCAAGCACAAGTACCCTGAAGGCAGCAACGAATCCCATCTTCTTCGATCCAGCCGCAAGCAGGGCTGAGACAACGGTAGGCGAGCCCTCGTATGTATCAGGCGCCCACATATGGAAAGGAACAAGCGCCATCTTGAACCCGAACCCTGCGATCAGGAAGAGCATGGCTATGATATCAAGGCTCACAGGAGAATTGCTGCTGTAGTACTGGAGGATTGCCGGGATATTCGTGGAACCTGTTATCCCGTATACCAGCGACATGCCGAACAGCATCAACGCAGATGAAAGGGATCCTATGATGAAATATTTGAGAGCAGCCTCAAGCGATGCAGGGTTCTTTTTCTCAAAACCCGCAAGAACGTATGTGGACATGCTCGCAAGCTCAAATCCAACGAAGAGTGCCACAAGATCATTCGCAGATGCCACAACCATCATGCCAACAGTGGCAAGAAGAATGAGAGCGTAGTACTCATCCTGGTTGCGGTTATTTTTGAAATATGCAATGGACGCGATCACCACAATGAGCGATACTGCCACGAATATCAGTTTGAAGATCTGGGAGAGAGGGTCAACCACAAGGGCATCGTAGAAAAATCTCCCTTCTCCTTTTGTGCCAATGATGTAAATAAGACAAGCAGCAAGACCTGCTGCGCTCAGGTATCCCAGCATGTTCTTTGATCTATCGCTGATCAAGAGCCCGAGTAATATGATCCCAAGAGCAAGTATAGTGAGCAGTATCTCAGGAGCAAGCAGGATATAGCTCATGTTATCACCCCTCGCAGAGCAACGAATCTGACCAGATGCTCGGCATTCGTGGTCATCATGTTAAGTACCGAATTGGGATTTAACCCGAAGAATATTATCAGCAGTATAAGCACTGCCATGGAAGCTATCTCATAGTTTGCTCCGTCATGGATATGTCCGAGTTTTTCGTTGAATGTCCCGAATACTGCCCTCTGCATCGCCCAGAGATGATACCCTGCAGTGAATACGATGCCAAAGAGCGCCAGTATCACGAAGGTCGGGAGAGTGAAGTACGAATTAACAAGCACAAGGAACTCGGCTATGAACCCGCTCATTCCCGGCAATCCAAGCGATGCAAGGAACCCTGCCATCATCAGGAAAGCAAGCTTAGGCATGTGCTTTGCAATACCTCCCAGGTCACCGATGATCCTTGTACCTGCTCCATGCTGGATAACCCCGCACGACATGAACAGCACGCCTGTGATAAGACCGTGGGAGAACTGCTGGAACATGGCTCCGCTCACAGAAAGGGGAATGAGGGCTGCTGCGCCCAGTGTCACATAGCCCATATGAGCTATGCTCGAATACGCCACCATCTTCTTCAGATCGCGCTGCGCAAGTGCAAGGAACGTGCCGTAGAGTATGCTCACTATGCCAATTATCGCCATCAATGTGATCAGGATCTCAGGGGAATCGGAATTTGGAAGAATTGGAAGTATGACCCTGAAAAGACCGTATCCTCCCATCTTGAGCAGAAGAGCAGCAAGTATGACGCTGCCTGCAGTTGGCGCTTCAACATGAGCATCCGGAAGCCATGTATGGAAGGGCACGGCAGGCATCTTCACAATGAACCCGAACAGCAGTGCAACGAAGATCGCATCTTTTACTGTTATTATGCCTTTCAACAGCCAGCCGTCGAGTAAAGAGTAATTCTCAAGCAGGTAGAACATATCGAAGTTCGGCTTTCCTGAAATCTGCCATGCATTGAAATAGAGAGAAAAGATCGCAAGCAGCATCACAAGGCTGGCAACGTGCGTATATATAAAGAACTTTATCGCAGAGTAATCCTTTCTCGGTCCTCCCCAGATGCTTATCAGGAAGTACATGGGTATGAGCACGATCTCCCAGAATATGTAGAACACAAAGAAATCAAGGGATGAGAACACGCCCAGCACCCCGACCAGCTCAAGAAGTATCAATCCGTAGAACTGGTTCGCCTGCTTTGTTTCGCCCCAGGCGAACAGCACTGTCAGAGGGATGACTATGTTTGATAGAAGCACAAGCGGCATCCCGATTCCGTCAAGCCCGAACTTCAGGCTTATCCCCAGGCTGCCGATCCATTGATAAGACTCAAAGAACTGGATGGATGAACTGGCGCTGTCAAAACTCAGGAAAAGGAAAAGCGAGATCAAAAGCGAGATCCCTGAGGAGAGAAGAGCAACAGCTCGCGCCTGCTGTCTCGTCTTTGTCAGAAATGTTATGATCGCACCTATCAGAGGGATTAGGATCATCAATGAAATCAAAGCTGCCATTTATATCCCTCCCGTGAGCTTGAGCAAAACCACGAGCAAAAAGATGCCGAGCAGGGTAACAGAGGCATAGTTCTGCACCACGCCTGTCTGCAATTTCCTCACCAGTTCACCCAGCCTGAACAGCGTGTTGCTGATCGCATTGTCTATGATAAGTGTATCAATGATCTTCCTGTCCACGAACTCGCCAGACTGCGCGGCTATGTTGTGCGTCAGCTTAACACCGATGATATCAGCCGAGATCCTGGGCTCATAGTATCTGTTTATCAGCAGCCTGTACAGGGGATTCCCGGAGGAGACGAACCTGCTCATATTCAGCTTTTTCAGGTGATAAATGTAGTATGATATCAGAAATCCCACCACGCCTACGATTACAGGCATCAGTACAACTATGGGCGGGAGCACCAGGGCTTCCTCACTTTCATGAGATGCTATTTCCACACCCATCAGTTCAAAATTCTTTTCAAGATATAAATAGAAACCTGATTGCATGAAACCGAACAGCAGCGCAAAGATCGCAAGGATTATCAAAGGACGTGTCATCACATTGGGAGATTCATGCGGGTGTCTCTCAGACCGGGGAGTTCCTGTGAAGGTCATGAACCACAGCCTGAAGATATAGATCGAAGTCAAAAGGGCTGCAACGATCGCAAATCCATAAAAAATCCAGCCCCAGCCCCCTGTCTCCATTCCCAGTTCAAATGTCCCTTCTATGATAGCATCTTTGCTGAAAAACCCTGCTGTGCCTATGTTGAGGTATGGAATACCTATTCCTGCAAGTGCAAGCGCTGCTATGAGCATGGTGGTCGCAGTGATCTTCATCTTTCTGGACAGACCTCCCATCTCGCGGATGTCATTGGTGCCCATGGCATGGATAACACTTCCAGCACACAGGAAAAGCAGCGCCTTGAAGAATGCATGGCTTATCAGATGGAAAAGGGATATGCCCACCGCTTTTGCACCCACGATAGCCCCTGCTGTGCCAAGAGCGAGCATCATGTAGCCGAGCTGGCTCACTGTGGAATATGCCAGCACCCGTTTGATATCGTTCATCACAAGACCCATCGTGGCTGCGAACAGTGCTGTGAAGCCGCCTATGATGGCTACGATGAGAAGCGAATCAGGAATGTGCAGTTCTGGTGCGATCGTAACCGGTGTGGCAGCGAACATCGGGAAAGTCCTTGCCACAAGATAAACTCCGGCAGTGACCATCGTTGCAGCATGGATCAGAGCCGACACGGTTGTGGGACCTTCCATTGCATCTGGCAGCCAGCCGTGAAGCGGGAACTGACCGCTTTTGCCCACCGCACCTCCAAAGAACAGAAGGGTGATCAGAGTCAATTGCGAGGGATCAATGAATTTTGCTGCCTCGAACATAGACCTGAACTGCAGGATGAAATTGCCCTGATCAAGGCTGAATGCGCGGCTTGAGATCACATCGCTGATATTGAAATACAGAAGGATTATGCCTGCAAGGAAGAGCACGTCCCCCACCCTGGTGACAAGGAACGCCTTTTTTGCAGCTGCTGCAGCCGAGGGTTTGAAATACCAGAAACCTATGAGCAGATAGGAGCAGAGCCCCACAAGCTCCCATGCGATAAAGAACTGGAGTATGTTATCAGAGAGCACAACTCCGAGCATGGCTGCAGTGAAGAGCGAGGTCTCAGCAAAATAGCGGGGTTTTGCAGGGTCATGTGCCATATACCCCACAGCGTAGATGTGAATGAGCAGGCTCACGAAAGTGACCATCAATAGCATCACGATCGCAAGCGGATCTATCAGTATGCCCAGGTTCATGCCAGCAAACCACGGCCAGGACTGCTGCACCGTCTTATCAGGATATATCTCAAAAAAAACCCCGAGCGAGATGATAAATGATCCTGCTATTGCCGCTATCGGCAACAGTGCTCCGCCAGAGTAGAGCCTCTTGCCCAAAAACAGCGTCAGTATGAATGCAAGCACAGGCAGCAGTACTATCAGCGCAGCGATTTCACTGAACATATTACCACCTCAGAATATTGATATTATCAAGGTTGATGGTATCGCGCACCCTGAACAGCACCACAAGTATCGCAAACCCTATGGCCGCTTCTGCAGCTGCTATCGCGATCGAGAACAGCGCGAAGACCTGACCTGCTGTATCGCCGTTGAAGCTTGAGAATGCCACCAGGTTGATGTTCGCAGCATTCAGCATAAGTTCTATGCTCATTAGGATCTTGATCCCGCTCCTCTGTGTGATTATCCCGTATGCCCCGATCGTGAATACGATCGCAGCGACCAGAAGATACGAATACAGGTCTGACATCAGGCTCCCTCCTTCTTGGCTATGTACAGGGCGCCTATCAGGGCAGCGATCAGGAGCAAAGAAAGCAACTCAAACGAAAAGATGAAATCTGTGAAGATCCCTCCTCTCTCCGGACCAGCAAGCCTCTCGACACTGATTTCTTTGACGTCTTCTTTTCCTCCCCAGATGTCTATGCTTGCGTCTATTGCTATGAATAGCACTGCCAGCAGCAGCAGTGCTATTATCAGATTCAAGATTTTACTGAGCATTTTCTTCCTCTCCTTTCCTTGTCAACATTATCGTAAACAGTATGAGAGTTATCACAGCGCCAACGTACACGAGCACCTGCACCCATGCAATGAACTCGGCTTTCAGAAGAATGAACAACCCTGCAGTCCCTATCAGTGCACCTGCAAGATACACTGCGCTGTGCACCAATTTTCTGGATCCGATCACCATGATCGATGAAACCACCGTGAACACCGAAAGGATCAAAAACACAAAGTCCATTATTTATTCACCTCTTTCTTGAACAACAATTTCTCAGGGCCATAGATCAGACTCTCCCTGGTATAATCTGCAAGTTCATAATCCCCTGTCATCTTGAGCGCGTTCATAGGACAGACATCCACGCAGAGCCCGCAGAACAGGCACATGCCGAGATCGAATTGCGGGAACCACCTGGTATTGTACTTGACTATGGTTATCGTGCCGTTCGGGCAGTTCACCTCGCATATCCCGCAGCCTATACAGGCATCCTCATCCACTGCATGCTTACCCCTGAACCTGGGTGAAACCTTCATCCTCTCATACGGGTACTGTACTGTGACTGTGGGTCTGTTCCCGATCTGCAGAACATGCTTTAAGGTGACGATGAGTCCCTGTATTATCCCGATCATCGTCCATTTCTTGCTGATCCAGGCCACTTAAATCACCCCTGCTGTCACCACGAACCCTGCGAACAGCAGGTTCAAAAGGGCAAGAGGTACCATGATCTTCCATCCAAGGTTAAGGAGCTGATCTATCCTGACCCTGGGGACAGTATCTCTCAGCCACATCGCAAAAAAGATCACAGCGTATGTCTTGATCAGGAAATAGATCAGAGAGGTGATCTGAACCGGGATGTTGCCCAGTACGGGTCCTGTCCAGCCTCCGAAGAAGAGCGTTACCACTATCCCTGAGACCGCGAACAGATGCGCATACTCTGCAAGAAAGAACATCGCGAACTTCATCCCGCTGTATTCTGTGAAGAAACCTGCCACAAGCTCCTGCTCTGATTCCTGGAAATCAAAAGGTATGCGTCCCATCTCAGCAATGGAAGCGATGAGGAAAAGAATAAAACCCAGAGGCGTGATAAATATGAACCACTTTGGGATTATGCCGAACAGGGTTCCGCTCTGGGCATTGACGATATCCACGGTGCTCAATGAGCCGGTGAACACCACCACTGCGATCGCTGCAAGCGCAAGAGGTATGGTATAGCTGATGTCCTGAGCCACTGCCCTCATGGCGCCCATTAACGAATATTTATTGTTTGACGCCCATCCTGCAAGAAGGATCGCTACGGGTGAGACCGCAGAGATTGCAATGATATAGAGCAGCCCTACCTTTAAGTCGGATATGATCAGCGAATACCCGAAAGGCAGGGGGATGAACACAAGCAGCGCAGCCACAAATACGACGAACGGGGCAAGCGTGAATATCCATCTGTCAGCACCGGCCGGGATTATGTCTTCTTTTCCGATGAGCTTTATCCCGTCCATGACAGGCTGGAGAAGCCCTCTGGGTCCTGTGACCATGGGTCCGTATCTTGATTGAACCATGGCGACCACTTTACGTTCCATCCATGTCAGGAACATCACTGTTATCAGGACAAAACCAAAGAGAACCGCAAGCTCCACGAGCACGATGATGACTCTTAAAGCATATTCCATTCCCGCAGACCTGAAGGCATCCAGCAGCAGATCATAGACATCTATTGAATACAATATAGAGACTATCAATTCATAAGCGTTCATTCCATCACCTGTCCACATCTCCAAGCACAACATCAATTGTACCAAAAGCAGCAATCAGGTCTGGAATCTTCAGACCCACAATCATACTGGGAATCGCCACAAGATTGCAGAAAGATGGCGAGCGTATCTTGATCCTGTATGGTTTAGTTGTGCCATCGCTCACGACATAAAACCCAAGCTCTCCTTTAGGCGCCTCTATCCTGCTGTAGACCTCACCCGGTGGTGGAGTGAATATTCTCGGGAAATAGGACATTACTGATGAAGGAATCCCGGTCTCCGGAGCTATTCCATATCTCTGGGTGGTTGCAGCCTTTCCGGGCGGCATGTTATCAGCTACCTGCCTCAGGATATGAAGGCTCTCTCTCATCTCATCAATTCTCACCATGTACCTTGCATAGCTGTCACCTTCAGGATATGAGCACACCTTGAAGTCAAGGTCGGGATATATAGAATAGGGTTCCAGTCTTCTTATATCGTACTTCACACCTGACCCCCTGAGAGATGGACCTGTCATCCCGTAATTTACGGCTTCCTCGGCGCTTATTACACCTATGTTCTTCATCCTCAGAAGGAAAATCTCGTTGCCATTGATCAGCTGCTCATAATCATCCACTCGCTTTTCCATGTCTTTCATGAACTCATTGAGCTTCGGAATGAATCCTTCGGGAAGGTCTTCTCTCACTCCCCCCGGCTTTATGTAATTGAAGGTCATCCTTGCACCGCAGAGCATCTCAAATAGCTGGAGAGCTTTCTCTCGTTCCCTGAATCCGTACATTATGGGTGTGGATGCGCCCAGGTCGAGCAGCAGTGAACCCAGAAACACGAGATGGTTCACAACCCTGTTAAGCTCCATGCAGAGAACCCTGATGAACTCAGCCCTCTCTGGAACCTCTATACCTGCAAGCTCTTCAACCGCCTTGACATAGGCATAGTTATTGGGCATGGCAGCGATATAATCCAGCCTGTCTGTATAGGGCACGAACTGCAGATAGGTCTTCATCTCACCCAGCTTCTCAGTCCCTCTGTGCAGGTAGCCCATGACGACCTGGCAGTCCCTGATTATCTCTCCATCCATCCTGAGTTTGAACCTCAGCACACCGTGCGTGCTTGGATGCACAGGACCCATGTTCAGCAAAAGCTGCTCTGTTTCCATCTTACTTCCTCCTGAGTATGCCTGATCCGTCTGTGCTCACAATATCTTCTCCATCTTCGCCTATGGTGACCCACTGCTCTTTGTTCATGTCATAATCCTTTCTGAGAGGATGACCTTCCCATCCATCAGGCAGCAGTATCCTGACAAGGTTGGGATGACCTGAGAATCTGATACCCACAAGATCGTATGTCTCGCGCTCAAGCCAGTCAGCCACTTTATATAGAGAAAAAAGCGAGTCCACAGCCGGGTTTTCACGCTCAAGAATGACCTTTAATGCAAGATTTTGTTTGTTATTATAAGAGAAAAAATTATAAATGACTTCAAAATGATCCACATAATCAATACCCGTGACCACGGACAGGTTGTCAAAACCCATCTCTTTCACCTTACCCGCGATCATCAGGAGATCCTCTTTTTTAATCACCGCAAGAGGCTTGTTTGTCTGGAGCCCGACGCCTGTCACTGACTCCGGGAATGACTGCTTTAATTCCTCTGCTGCATTCATTTATTCAGCCCCCATTTCGCACCGTATCCTTCGTTCTTGATCTTTTCCCTCAGCTGGATGACGCCGTACAGCCATGCCTCTGGTCTGGGAGGACAGCCTGGAATATACACATCCACCGGTATGATATTATCCACACCTTTTAACACACAATAGGATTCATGGTATGGTCCGCCTGTGTTTGCGCAGCTGCCTACGGATATTACCCATTTTGGCTCTGCCATCATTTCATAGAGCAGCTTGACCCTTGGCGCCATCCTCTTTGTCACTGTGCCTGCCACGAACATGAGGTCAGCCTGTCTCGGGCTCGCCCTGAAGATTTCCATGCCAAAGCGAGCAATGTCATGGTGAGCCATGGCCACTGCCATCATCTCAATTGCACAGCATGCCAGGCCAGACGTCACAGGCCAGAGAGAGCTCAGACGCGCCCAGTTAAAGACCTGGTCGATCGTGGTTAAGAGAACCAGTCCCTTGCGCTCCCTTGCTGCAAGAAGCGTGCTTATGAGTCCTGTATCTTCAAGCTTTTCAAGGGCTGTCTCTGGCTCTTTCTTTTCAGTTTTGATCTTTGTAGTGTCTATTGTTACTGGATCCACTCTAAAGCCTCCTTTCTCCATGCATATGCAAGACCGATGATCAGTACCTCTATGAACACGATCATCTCAAAAAAGCCGATGGCACCGAGTTTTTTCAGCTGCACAGCCCACGGATAAAGGAACAGTACCTCAACATCAAAAATCAGGAAAACGATCACGATCATATAATACTGTATATTGAAATGTATTCTGGCATCTCCGATCGGCACCTCCGCACATTCGTACGTGGTCAATTTTTCTTTGGTCTTATTGCTCGGTCTGACCATTCTTGACATCAATAGAGAAACCGCCACAAAAACGAAACCTATAATTGTAAGCAGGGCTAAAGGTAAATAATTGTCAAAAAATGCATTCGCTTCCATTTATCCTCCTGATATTATCCTGATATTAAATAGTTTACAAGGATTATTGATATAAAAAGTTTATGAAATTGTTTTTGGTAAGGATTGATTGTGACAGAAAATCTATTCGATATTAAAATCGGTTACGCAACACCAAAAAATCCTGTCGCCATAGCTTCTATGGCAGGGATAACCGATAGCTCATTCACCCGCAGGTTCCAGAAAGCAGGACTCATCGTCCTGGGAGGATACAACCTGGATGAGAGAACAAATGAAGCCGCACGAAAAGAAATCGCCCGCGGAAGAAAGGAATTTGTCTCAGATAAGCCTTTTGAGTTCTTTGAAAAAGAGCTTGAAGCCACAGAAGGGCTAACAACCATTGCTGTGAATGTGCGCGCCTCAACAGCAGAACCTTTCGTTCAGGCAGCCCGAATTGCAAAAGAACACGGAGCAATCCTTGAGATCAACGCTCACTGCAGGCAGCCCGAGATGCTTGAGCTGGGTACGGGTGAGGCACTCCTGAGAAACATCCCCAGGCTGTGCGAGTACATAAAGGAGATAAAGAAAACAGGCGCCGTACTTTCTGTCAAGACCCGGGCAAACGTGGTGGACGATGTTGAGCTGGCAAAAGCTGTGGAGAAGGCAGGTGCGGATATCATACATATCGATGCCATGGGCAGCGATGGAATGGATCCCAGGGTCATCAAGCGCGTCCGCAACTCAACAGGACTATTCATCATCGGCAACAACTCTGTGGTGGATTTTGAGAGCGCAAAAGAGATGTTCTCGCACGGGGCTGACATGGTATCTCTTGCACGAGCTGTACTTTCCAGCCCGCAGGTCATAGATCATCTTGTGGATGAGGTGATCGCTTTCCAGTCAATGACCGGCTGGTACAATGCGCCCAAACATATATGCGCCGGTGGGGATCTGAGGGCGCTCGCATTTTGCTGTCCCCCTGTCAAACCCTGTGCCCTGCACGGAGCGCTGAAGAAAATAGGCATCAGCGCAGAAGAGTTTGTGAAGATGAAAATTGATTTTGCGAAAAAAACTGTCCTGGAACCAGGAGATGGTACGTGTTTTGGGAACATGACCTGGTGCTGCAAGATAACAAAACCGTGCTTTCTCAGGGATACTGTTCTCACATCCACACGCCTGTCTGATGTTGAGTACATGCGGATAAAGAAGAAGATGTCCGAGCATATCCTGAAGCAGAGGAAGATAGAGGGTTAGGATCCAAGCAGTTTGAATATTTTTATACCGAGCTCGATGCACTCAAGTTTGTCCTTGATCCTTTGAAGGTCTGTTTCAGTCTCAAGGCTTTCTGCGAGATCCGTGATCTTATTTTGTGTCAGAACTGCGATCCGGTTGTAATCACTCCCAGGTGTGGAAATGATCTCAGGGATTGCTTCCTTCTTTGCCTGAGGTCTCTTGATCGCTTCAGGCTCAGGCCGCGTTTTCTGTGCTTCTTTCTCCTGTGGCTCTTTAACATCACAGACGGGGCATATGATCTTTCCCTGGTATCTGAACATGGGAGCACCGCAGTCGTGCGAGGTGGCAAGCATTGTTCCTCCTTTTTCAAGGAGTTTTGTGATTTTCTGTAATTTGATGTTCTCGTCTGGTTCTGGCATGGTAAGACACCGAAAGTCTTTTGTTGCAATAGTTTTATTATGCACGGCTTGTTTTATAAACATAGCTCAAAGTGATGCTTATGCCCGCCAATCCAAACGATGTTATAAAGCAGTGCATTGAAGTTCTTGATAGAATCATCAATGATGACTCTGTTCCAAGGAACATCAGACGCAATGCCGATAACATGAAAAACATACTCTCGAGCAGCAAAGATTCTCCATCTGTAAGAGTTGCAATGGTGATTTCCAAACTGGATGAAATTGGAAACGATCCTAATGTACCGATCCATACAAGAACACTGATCTGGGGGCTCTCAAGCCAGTTAGAGACGATTCCTGTGGACAGATGAGACCTGTAAATATATGAGGCACCTCGCGATCCGGGGCCAACCCCATCATTTCATCTGGAACCCATGATTTTCAATTTTATTTTGATATCTAAGATCACATAAATTATATTTTTATTGATTTACGAAAAGAATATATACTGTGAAGTCCATAGCATGACACATCGGTTTTGTGTTATATCAATTAATAAATGAAATTCAGTTTTACAGTGTTTCCAGACGAAACAAAGGGGTTGGTCCTGTGTTTTATGGCTCCAGTGGAAATAAAGGGGTTAAGGGATGATCTCGAGATTTTTGGTGTGCACGTTCTGAATGTAATTTCTCAAAAACCTGCAAGCTGCATCTTATTTCTTTTTGGAATCTCGAAAGGTGATTGAAAGGTTCCAGTGGAAATAATGGGGTGATGACCAAAAGTCTTAATACCTGTCCTTCCATTGCATCATTTGCAAAGGAGGGTCGAAGTATTGGACAATGAAACTACAACGATAAAGGGCATCTTCGCAGACATGCTCAAGATTGTGAATATCTTCGAGAACAGAGAAGTTCTCCGATCGACATACACGCCAGATTATCTTCCCCATAGAAGTGAGCAGGTAAAGGCACTGGCTACGGTCCTTGTATCTGCGTTAAGAGGTGAGACACCATCGAATGTTTTGATATACGGGAAGACAGGCACAGGAAAAACCGCTGTTGCAAAGCATGTTGGACAGGAACTTGAAAGGACAGGAGAGCTCTACGGTGTATCCAGCGTGGTGATTTATATAAATTGCGAGGTCGTGGATACTCAGTACAGGCTTCTGGCATCTTTAGCAAGGCATTTTGAAAAAGAGATTCCGATGACAGGCTGGCCTACTGATCAGGTATATACAGAGTTCAAGAACGCTCTTGATTCCAGCAGGCGCATTGCGATAATAATTCTGGACGAGGTGGACAAGCTCGTAGACAAGGGAGATGACGTGCTCTATAATCTTACAAGAATAAACGCTGACCTCAAGAAGGCAAAGGTCAGTCTGATCGGAATAACCAATGATCTGAAATTCACAGAATTCCTCGACCCGAGAGTGAAGAGTTCTCTGGGCGAAGAAGAGATAATATTCCCTCCTTATGATGCTAACCAGATAAGGGATATCCTGCAGGAAAGAGCTAAAATGGCGTTCAAACAGGCGGTTCTGGAGGAAACCGTGATTCCTCTCTGCGCAGCATATGCAGCACAGGAGCATGGGGATGCCAGGAGGGCGCTCGATCTATTGCGCGTGTCAGGAGAGCTCGCAGAGCGCGCAAAAGCCACACGGGTCCTTGAAGAGCATGTGAAGCAGGCACAGGAAAAGATAGAGACAGACAGGATAGTTGAGGTGGTAAAGACTCTGCCCACGCAATCAAAGCTGGTACTGCTTTCTGCTGTGCTCCTGGGACACCAGTCAGATGGCAACCTTACCACAGGTGAAGCGTATAATATTTATAAGCAGATGTGCAGGATGATAGGGATAGATATTCTGACGCAGCGCAGGGTGACAGATCTGATTTCTGAGCTCGATATGCTCGGGATACTGAACGCGACTATAGTGAGCAAGGGAAGGTACGGAAGGACAAAAGAGATCTCACTGAGCGTCCCGACTGACAGCACCAGGAAAGTACTGTTTGAAGATTACAGACTGAAACCGCTTGAGGGATTTATTCCTCCCAGTCAGTCGAAATTATACATTTAAGATCTTTCTTGGAATGAGCGAGACATAACCCAGGAAAGGAATCCGATAGAAACGTGCTACCCCTATGATCCATTCTTTTTTTACTGGCTGCTGGTAACTTATGCTGCCCTGCTGATCATACGAAGGATTCGTCTTCGTGTTGTCTCCTTTTGTGATAAATCCTGAATTGGGAGCAGACGGCCCATCGGCCCACATGGGTTCTCCCTCTTCAATATAATACATGGCGCGGTGAATGATCGGCGTCACTTTTTCCTTTCCATAAGGTCTGTACAGTATCACATCTCCATAGTCACCAAACGAGGTGTAATCTTTTTCTTTTCCAGCTTCATTTGTTATGATGCTGGTGCGGTCTATACTTTCTACGAAGATTATATCCCCAATCTGAATATGCGGGATCATGCTGCCGCTCTCCACTGCCACCATAGGAGACCACAGTCCCAGGGTTATTTGCGAGACAGAAGTAAAGATAACCACCACAGTGACCACAAAAAGGATATCCCGTAATAACCCGATCCACTGGCTGTCACTCTCATTGAATTTCTTTATTGCTTCTCTTAAAGACATGAATGGTTCTAATAAATTAGATGAAGCATAAAGATTTGCCAGAGATTCGAGGAAAATCTTATCCATGTTTATGTATATAATCTGGAGCATGGAGACTGGCGAGATAGTCCAGATTTTTGCTGAGTCCGGATACCAGGTAGACCCGCAGGCACTTGAAGTATTGAAAAGAAGTTCGCATGAATCTATACAGGACATGATAAAATCAATTGATAGCTCAGTGCTTGTGGTTGGAAAAGAGCATTTAAGAGCTCACAGTGCCGCAGCAGCAGTGAAGTTCAGAGAACCGGCAAAAAAGGAGGCGAGACCTGTTGCGCTGATCGCGGTGATCTCTGACATAACGAACCAGTCAACATGTATAGGAGAATACACGGATTTTGTGCAGTACTTCAAACACCGCTATAACCTGCTGGGCGATATGCTCAGGAAGAGGATAAGCGGAAGACCGATCGAGAGCCTTAAAAAAAGAAACCTGAACACAGGAGAGCAGGTCTCAATAATAGGCATGGTTCTCGATATAAGAACAACGGTCAAGGGACACAGGCTGATCGAGCTCGAGGACACAACAGGAACGATCCCGGTCCTGATCCACAAGGAAAAAGACAAAGAGCTGTTCGAACAGGCCAGAGGTATACTTCTGGACGAGGTAATTGGAGCGACAGGTACACTTTCCATTGATGGCAATCTCATGTTCGCGAACAAGATCATCAGACCAGATCTGCCGAATGTACAGAACATCGCCCTGGAAAGGAAAAAGGCAGGCGGAAAGGCTGTATTTATTTCAGATATCCACGTCGGCAGCAGGACGTTCCTTGAGGACGCCTGGTTAAAGTTCACGGATTGGCTTGGTGATGAGATCAGTTATCTTGTGATAGCAGGTGATGTGGTTGACGGGATAGGGGTGTTTCCAAATCAGGACAGGGAGCTTGCGATCACTGATGTTTATGAACAATATGAGAAAGCAGCGGAATATCTGAATGCAGTGCCAGAGCACATAAAAATCGTGATCTCGCCTGGAAACCATGATGCAGTAAGGCAGGCTGAACCCCAGCCAAGATTGCCTGAGAAAATCACCAGGATGTTCAGGGGCGATATTACTTTCGTTGGAAACCCTGCCATGCTGGACATAGGTGGGGCAAGAGTCCTGATATACCATGGAAGGTCTATGGATGATATTATCGCAAACACGCCCGGTTTCTCGTACTCAGATCCGACAAGACCCATGATCGAAATGCTGAAATTCCGACACCTATCACCCATATACGGGGGAAGAGTATCAATCGCGCCTGAGAAAAAGGATCATTTCGTGATAGATCTGGTACCAGACATCCTGCACTGCGGTCATGTGCATACAGCAGGGGTCTCACGTTACAAGGACGTACTGACCGTGAACAGCGGCACATGGCAGAGCCAGACCGAATTCCAGAAAAGAATGAACCTCAGACCAACGCCAGCTAAAGCCACTCTCGTCGACCTTGCAACTATGGAATACAGAATCCTTTCTTTTGATTGATATGCTGAAAAACACCTATATACACATACCAGGAATTGGTTCGACAATAGAGCAGAGGATCTGGAAAAGCGGTATAAAAGGCTGGGAGGATTACCTGAAGAACCACGATATTATCAGACTCCCCAGGGCAAAGAAAAGAACGCTGCTTTCAGGGGTCGAAGAGTCAATCGAGCAATTATCAGCAGGCAATCACCTTTTTTTTGCGACAAGGCTCCCTGCAGCGCTTCGGTGGAGAGCGTACCAGGTATTCAGGGAAAAAACAGCCTACGTTGATATTGAGACCACAGGTCTTTCTGCAGAAAGCAGGATAACTTTGATAGGCATATACAATGGAAAAGATACAAAGACCTTCATAAGAGGCATTAACATCGAAGAAGCACCCTCGGAGCTTTCGAAGTATAAACAGCTCATCACTTTCAACGGAGCGCGGTTTGACCTGCCTTTTATTGAGCATGAGTTCCCTGGAACGGTCAGTCACCTGCATATAGACCTGCTTTACCCTCTGAAGAAGATAGGGTACAGCGGGGGTCTGAAGAAGATCGAGAATACTCTGGGAATAAATAGAAGTAAGGAGACCGCATCACTGACAGGCCTTGATGCAGTGAGGCTGTGGAGAAGGTATGAGCATGGGGATGAAAGCTCTCTTGACCTTCTGATAGAGTACAATGAAGAGGATGTGCGGAACCTTGAAAAGATCATGGAAATGGTATATCCCGGGCTTATAGAGAAGGAAATGAAATTCATGTGAAGGATTGATGTTGTCTGAACTAAGCAATTTTTCATCATAATGGAAATCTTAAAGTAATTGTAGATCATTGTACTCGCACAACCCAAATAAAAAACAGCGAAATAATTGCATCCGCATCCTGTACAGTCATAAAAACTGACTATATTGTAATTCGATACACGGTTAATTTTGCGGTGGATTCAAAATGAACATGTTAATGATCGTAAATTTAAGTCATACAGTCTTTCTTGCTGATCGAAGAACTCAAGAAAATAAAGAAACGAAAAGAGAAAGAAGCAGATGGGAAATAATTGAAGATATGCTTATTGTGTTGGTAGAAGAAAAAAAATCGAAAAAGACGCGGATTATGCAGAGGGCATATCTTGACTGGAGGAACTTTCAGAGATATTTCGGTTTCTTGCTTGAGGAAAATTTCATAGCAAAATCCAGTAACCCGGAAGGAAGCTATGAACTTACTGAAAAAGGAAAAGAATTATTAAAGAGGTTGAAGGACGTAAAGGATATATTGCATTGAAATTGGGAGTGTAATATCTTATGATGAAAGATCCAAAAACTTCAATCCCAGGTTCGTTATTTTCAACTTATCATCCTTTTTATTAATAAAAGCCCCCTGCTGCAAAAAACTTAACACCGAATTCAATGTATCAACTGGTAATAAAATATTTTTGCTTATCTCATCAAAACTGTGCCATTTCTTATCTTGAAGGTTCTCCAATATTTCGTCAAGACGTTTCATCATAATAGTGATAATTAACTATTGTTTCTGTTTATTTATAGTTTTCGTTTGATATGTAAAGTTATGCATATCATCTAATCTTTC
>JAPZAV010000122.1 GCA_027460465.1 Candidatus Methanoperedens sp.
TTCTACATAAAAAGGTCTAAACGTAACAACAATTTATGATAACCTCGTACTTAAAGGATGCAGGGATTGTTAGGGTTTTTTGCCTTTAAAGCTGTCTCAGTACTGGTGCAGTTTTGTTCGGAAATGTATTTCTCAACAGCATCAAAGCAAACTGGGCGAACTCCACACAGTAATCGGCGGTCTTCTTTATCCATCTCCGCTCTTCCTCGGTGATCCCTCTGGGGACTCCACAGGGCAACCCACCTTCCGGGTGACATGGCTTGCTGTCAATGAGCTTGATTACCTCCCTGCACCTTTTTCTTACATCGATCACCTTCCATCCAACCCAACTTGCTTAATCAAGCGACCTGTTGGGGTAATAAGAAACCCCACCGCAAAGAGCGCAAAGGGCGCAAAGATTATTGTCGCTATGCTTTGGAACAGAGATTCCCGAAGAGGCACATAAATTATTTGTAATGCGAAGTCATGGGAGTTTTCTCGCACCATCCTGGGAACTTCTAATAGATTGGCAGGTAGAAAGAATAAACTGGGAAGAATATAAAGAGAGATTCAGAAATGAAATATTATCTTCAGTGGAAGCGAGGACAACTATGAAAGATATTAAAAAGCGCTCAAAAGATGTTGATGTTTATCTTATATGCTCCTGCTATAACAAAGAAAACCACTGCCACAGATTTATTTTAATAGAAATGATAAGCCAGCTTTAACAGAGGCTTTATTTTTTCATTCGGGCACAGCCGGGACATTATTTGATGGATGGAATGCTTTTTCATAATATGGGCAGGTTTCAGAACATCCACATAGAGACATTTTATTTATTCCACAATTAGGAATATCAATAAATCTCCTTTGCGCTACTCCAAATTCAGTAATATCCTTCTTTAAATATCCAAAATCGCTGCAATCTTCTTTCAAAATCATTTTTCTACCTCAACTCAACTTCTATTTCACTGTTCGTTACATTCTCTTTATTCTGCGGAAATTCGATTTCAACCAACTCTGTAAAAGCAGGGGTACGAACTATTTTGAAATTGTTAATTTCTATATATAGTTGCTCTATTGTTTTGCCGATAAAACCTGCTTTTAATAGTTTGGCTCTTTCTTCAGTAGTTTCTAACATTCTCCCCCCAAATACAAGGATGCGGGCAGTGATATTGGTATATCAGCGCCCGTTTTATCAGGAAAAAATCCGTCTTATTAAATAACTTCAGTATCTCTTTGGTTTATGGTTCTGGTAGCATTCCCTGCAGTATACCGGTCTATCGCCGGATGGCTTGAATGGCACTTCGGTCTCCTGATGACAGTCTGCACAGGTTGCTTTGTGCATCTCTCTATGGCCCATGTGCATATTTCTCGGACCACGTGGTCTGAAACCGCCACCGCGGAAACCGCCTTTATTTTCGTAACCCATGTATATATCTCCGTTGATTCAGTTCTTCTCAGCAATGGCTGCGATTGCAAATTTTCGCATGACCCGCTCGATCTTTATCGTTACATGGTCTCCGACCTTCGTGCCTGGCACAAAAATCACAAAGCCCTGTATACGTGCAATACCATCTCCCTCTCTGGCAATGCCCTCAATTGCAACATCGTGGACAGCGCCGATTGAGACTGGAGAATCTCTTTCTTGTTCTGTAAACATCTTTTACCTCTGTTTATTTTTAATCAATCTACCTAAAAAAGCAACAACAGAGGGGATAACCCCACGCTCTATAACTTACCTGATAAGCCAATTGACAGATAGCAATGCAACTTGATCGTATATATACTCTTTGTAGTATGGATACCCAAAGCTTTTATATACTTCTTCCTCGTTTAAAACGGAAAATACGATGCGTTACTGTAACGCAAGTTGAAGTCGATCAAAGTCGGATTTGATGAAACGCATGGGCCAATGCATATTGCATGCCCGCAAAAGCACGTAAGTCAAAATCTATTTGTGAAGACATATATTCAAACCTTTATGGTTTGTAGCTTGTAGAAAAACCACGTATCATTATTCACTGGTTCCCTGAATTGATTCAGGGGGCTCATCAAGGAGAAATAAAATGTCACATCCTCACAGACCAAGACGCGGGTCGATTGCCTACAGCCCGCGGGTAAGAGCACGGAGCGAAATCCCACGTGTGAGAGCATGGCCTCAGCAGACGCAGCCGAAGCTGTTAGGTTTCGCTGGCTATAAAGCAGGCATGACACATGTAATAATGACCGATGATGTACCCAACAGTCTGACCACAGGCATGGAGACCTCGGTGCCTGTGACCGTTCTGGAGGTTCCTCCGATGAAGGTTGCGGGTATAAGGGTCTATAACAGCACAACCTATGGGGCACATGCAATCGCAGAAGCATGGACTAAAGAGCTTGATAAGGAACTCAACCGTGCGATCATGGTTCCAAAGAAACACGACCTTCCTGCAGCGCTTTCTAAGATCGAACAGCTCATCAGGGACGGAGTTGCAAAGGATCTGAGAGTAATCATGTACACCTTGCCCGAAAAAGTAACAGGCATCCCGAAGAAGAAACCAGAACTGATGGAAAACAACATCGGGGGAACTGATCTTAAGGCACGTTTCGAATATGCAAAGACGCTGCTTGGAAAGCCTGTCAACATAAATGATGTGTTCAATAACGGGGATATCATAGATATTCTTGCAATAACCACAGGCAAAGGGCTGCAGGGGCCTGTGAAGAGATGGGGAATACAGATCCAGAAATCCAAACACTCAAGGGCAGGCAGCGTGAGGGAGATAGGGACACTGGGACCATGGCACCCTTCACATGTGAGCTGGCGCGTGCCTCAACTGGGGCAGACAGGCTATCATCAGAGGACAGAGTTCAACAAGAGGATAATGCAGATCGGAAAAGATGGGAAAAATGTGACCCCTGAGGGTGGAGTGTTGAACTACGGTATTATCAGGAACGATTATATAATCATCAAAGGAAGCGTACCCGGTCCTGCCAAAAGGCTCGTGCGAATGCGACCTGCTATAAGATTAAAGAAGCAACTGCCCGTTCCCGAGATATCATATATAAGTCTTGAGTCAAAGCAGGGGTGATTCTGATGGAAATAAACATAATCGATTTATCAGGAAATACAAAGAAAAAGATAAATTCAGAAATCTTTGACGAGGCATACCGTCCTGACCTTATCAAGAAAGCGGTACTTGCCTCTCAGGCGAACCGGCAGCAGCCATACGGCCCGCACATGTATGCAGGTATGAGGACCTCTGCAGAGGGCTGGGGACCCGGACGCGGCGTCTCGAGGGTTGCAAGACTCAAGAACAGCAGCAAGGCTGCCAGAATTCCGCAGGCAGTCAAGGGAAGGGAAGCACACCCTCCAAAACCCGAGACCGACAGGTCAGAAAAGATCAATGATAAAGAGCGCAATAAAGCCATTAAATCAGCGATTGCTGCAACAGCGAACGAGAAGCTGGTCAAAGACCGGGGACATAATTTCTCGGCCAGGCTGCCCATCATTGCTGTTGATGAGCTTGCTGCTCTTTCAAAGACGAAAGACGTAAGATCTTTCATGGAGGCATTCCATGTATGGGACGACGTTCTCAGAGCAAAGGAAAAAACGATAAGGGCTGGGAAAGGTAAACTCCGCGGAAGAAAATACAAACGTTCAAAAAGCATTTTGATCGTCTCAACAGAGGATAAGGGATTATTTAGAGCAGCCCGCAATCTTCCGGGCGTGGATATCGTTACTCCGGAAAATCTGAACGCAGAACTGTTAGCTCCGGGAACAAGTGCAGGACGTCTGACGATTTACACAGAATCAGCAATTGCAAAACTTCAGGAGGCGCTGAAATGATAATCCATCCTTTTGTGACAGAAAAGGCAACGACCCAGGCTGAAGCAAATAATACGCTCCAGTTCATCGTCAATGTAAATGATACTAAAAATGAGATCAAGAAAGAGATAGAGTCTCTCTATAAAGTAAAGGTGTACAGCGTGAATACAATGATGACGCCCAAAGGATTGAAAAAAGCCATTGTGATGTTCGAAGAACCGAACACTGCGGCAGAGTTAGCCTCACGGCTGGGGCTGTTCTGAGGTGAAAACATGGGACATAGAATTATTGCACAGAGCAGGGGAAAAGGTTCCCCGACGTATAAAGCTCCTTCTCATAAATTCAAAGCGAATCTTGAACATCTTAAAGTGCAGGAGGGGATCATCACAGGGAATGTGCTCGAGATAATCCACGATACTGCAAGGTCTGCTCCAATAGCACGGGTTTCGTTCAGCAATGGGGAAGAGAGGCTTGTTCTTATCCCTGAAGGCGTGGCAGTAAACCAGATCATCCAGTGCGGGATCTCCGTGCCTGTTGAGCCAGGGAATACATTGACTCTGGCAGAGATACCAGAGGGAGTTCCCATATGCAATGTGGAATCTCAGCCAGGAGATGGTGGAAAATTCGCAAGGGCTTCAGGAATGTACGGGATCCTCATAGCCCATGATGTTGGTAAGACGGTCGTACAGCTGCCCAGCGGTGCGATGAAATGGCTCAATCCCAAATGCAGAGCCACCATCGGCGTGGTTGCAGGAGGAGGGCGCACTGAAAAACCCTTTGTCAAGGCGGGGAAGAAATTCCACAGGATGAAGGTGAGAGCGACAAAATGGCCAAGATCCAGAGGTGTGGCAATGAACGTTGTTGATCATCCTTTCGGAGGCGGAGGTCAGCAGCATCCGGGAAGACCCAAGACCGTGGCGCGCGGCACACCCCCTGGCAGAAAAGTCGGATCTATTGCTGCAAGAAGGACAGGAAGGAAGTAGACAGATATGGCTAAGAAGATATTATCAAAGGTACCGAAGAGAAAAGGCGAGTTCACATACCGCGGAAAGACCATGGAAGATCTCAGGAAGTTGAGCCTTGAAGACTTTGCAAAGCTTGTCCCTGCAAGGCAGCGCCGCACGATACTGCGGGGATTTTCTGAAGAGCATAAAAAATTACTGCATAAGGTCAGGATCAAAGACCCGAATATCAGAACGCACCTGCGGGATATGATAATTCTGCCAGAGATGGTCGGAATGAAAATCAATATCCATAGCGGCAAGGAGTTTGCACCTGTGGATATTGCGCCTGAAATGGTGGGTCACTATTTAGGAGAATTCGTCCTGACGCGCAAGAAGGTCTCTCACGGTGCAGCAGGTATAGGAGCTACGAGATCAAGCAAATTCATTCCATTGAAGTGATGTACATGAAATTAAATTATTCAATTGAACCCGAATCAGAGAAAACCGCGAAAGCAATGGGTAAAGAGCTTCAGATATCTCGAAAACACGCACATGAGATCTCATCTGCAATAAAAGGAATGAAGCTTGATGATGCGAGAAGATTCCTTGAAGAAGTGTCTGCGCTGAAACAGGCAGTGCCCTATAAAAGATACGTACGAAATGTCCCTCACAGAAAGGGAATGTGCACAGGCAGATATCCCCAGAAGGCTGCAAAGGAGTATCTCAGAGTATTGAAAAATGCCGAAAGCAACGCTTCATATAAAGGGCTTGATTCCGAGAATATGAAGATCATACATGTTGCGACCAAGAAAGGTCATACCTATAGAGGAGCATTCCCGAGGGCGCAGGGGAGAGCCACACCCAAGAAACACGAAACTGTGAGCATTGAAATGATACTGGAGGAGCAGTAATGGGAGTAGAAAGAAAATTTGTCAAGAATGGTCTTGATAAAGCTCAGATGGCAGAATATTTCTCCAGACAGCTCGAGAGAGCAGGTTATGGAGGCATGAACATTAACCGCACCCCCATGGGCACACAGGTCACGATATTTGCAGAAAAGCCGGGCATGATAATAGGAAAAGGCGGTAAAACCATACACAGACTCACACATGACCTTGAAACCGTTTTCCATCTGGATAATCCTCAGATAGATGTCCAGGAAGTAAAGATCCCCGAACTCAATGCACAGATGATGGCATCAAGGCTTGCTGCGGCAATAGAGCGCGGGCTGTATTTCAGAAAAGCAGGGCATAACATGCTTCGAAGAATAATGGAGGCAGGCGCGCTTGGATGCGAAATAGATATCGCGGGCAAGCTGACAGGTCCCAGGAAAAGGACCGAGAAATTCGTCGCAGGAAATATGCTGCATGCAGGTAATCCGGCGATGGAGCTTGTGGATAAAGGATTTGCCATCGCTATAAAGAAATTGGGGATTATCGGATGCCGTGTCAGAATAGTCCCGCCGTCTGTCAAACTTCCAGGAAGATTCATGATTACCCAGAAAGCTGTCCCTGAAGTTGCCAGGGAGACAAAACCAGCCAGTATCGAGCATCTGGTCAAGGAACCTGCAAAACCTCAGGTCGCGGAAACTGTAGCACCGGGATCAGCGCAGTCAGCGGAAACTCAACCCCAGGAAGCCGGGAAGGAGCAGTTCCAGACAGGATCTGAGTTCAAAAGTCCCGAAGGCAGCGCTGAAGAGCGAATTCACGGGGATGTAAAGGAGCACAAACATGCTGGGTTTGACTACTGGCATCCAGCAATGCGCATCCATAAAAAGGAGGAAATCTGATGGCCATACTGCGGACTGATGAGATAAGGACAATGAACCTGACAGAAAAGCAGGAAGAACTGGATAAACTGAAGCTGGAGCTGATCCGAGAACGAGCTATCGCTTCAGCAGGTGGAGCCCCGGAAAATCCAGGAAGGATAAAAGAAATAAGGAGAACGATCGCAAGGATCAAAACAATCCAGAAGGAGCCTGCACCAGAATGAAGCTGACCCCACACAATATCATACACCATGAACTCATAGGTCTTGATACAGAGGTAGTGGACAGCACAAATAGCTCCCTTACAGGAATAAGGGGTAAGATCGTGGATGAAACAAAGCACATGTTCATAATAGAAACCGATGTTCAGGAAAAGAAAGTTCCAAAATCCTGCTCATCTTTCATATTTACAATTCCATCTTTTGACGACAAACGTTACTTGCCGTTAGAAATAAAGGTAGATGGAAGATTATTGCTCTCGCAACCCGAAAATAGAATCCAGACAAAGTTCAAAAAGAAATTCAAAAAATAAGAGGTATTGATAATGGTACGTGATATCGGGCTGGATGTTCAGCCCCCAACAAAAGAATGCGCTGATCCGAGCTGTCCGTTCCATGGGACACTTCCTGTCAGAGGTCAGGTCCTGAGCGGAAAAGTGGTGAGCGATAAAATGGATAGAACCGTGGTCGTGCAGAGGGCATTTGTAAAAAAGATCGCCAAATATGAACGGTACGAGAAGAGGAAAACCAAAGTGCATGCGCATAATCCTCCATGCATAGCTGCAAAAGCAGGCGATAATGTCATCATAGCTGAATGCAGACCGCTCAGCAAGACCAAATCCTATGTGGTCGTGGAGGTGGCGAAATGAAAGGAATGAAGGCGAAAATCCCGCGTTCGATCAACAGCGCGACCAGGATGGAATGTGCAGATAATACAGGCGCCAGAGTCGTGGAAGTGATCTCGGTATTAAAATACCGCGGTGTCAAGAACAGACATCCAAGAGGAGGTATCGGCGATACCCTTATCGTCAGTGTCAAGAAAGGAACCCCTGAGATGAGAAAACAGATCTTCAAGGCAGTCATAATACGCCAGAAAAAGGAATTCAGAAGACCTGATGGGCTGCGGGTTTCGTTCGAAGATAATGCCTGTGTTCTGGTGGATGATGAAGGTGTGCCAAAAGGCACGGAAGTAAAAGGACCGGTAGCAAGAGAAGCTGCAGAGCGGTATTCAAAGATAGCATCAGCAGCTTCGATAATAGTGTAGGTGAGAGACATGGTATCAACACAGCCGAGAAAACAGAGAAAATACAGATATCAGGCACCGCTCCATATCAGGCATAAGTTCATGGGCGCAATGCTCAGTGATGAACTCGAAGAGAAACATGGAATCAAGACCGTACCTGTCCATGCAGGCGATACTGTAAAAGTATTACGCGGTGACCATAAAGGTACTGAAGGCAAAGTATCAGAAGTTGATCTTAAGAATATGACGATAACCGTGGATGGCGTAAGCGTGACCAAGTCGGATGGTACAGAAGTGCCCCGACCGATCCAGCCGTCCAATGTAATGATAACCAAATTGGAACTTAAAGACGAAAGGCGTCTGGGTGATTAAATGGGAAAACATCAGAGAAGAATGGCATCCCCGACATCATGGCCTGTGGAAAGGAAGACCCACGCATGGGTTGTGGGAGCAAATGCAGGTTCTCATTCAAAGGAAACAGGAATTCCACTGCTTGTGGTCGTGAGAGACCTTCTTAAAATCGCGAACAGCAGCAAGGAAGCCAAACGGATCATCAACGAGGGAAGCATTCTGGTAGATGGAAAGACCAGAAAGGATTACAAATATATTGCGGGTCTCTTCGATATCATCTCGCTTCCTGCACTGAATGAACATTACAGGGTTCTGCTTGATCATAACAACAGGTTCAAACTGTTCAAGGAAAGCGCAGATGCAAAGAAGCTGTGCAGGATCAATAACAAGACCATCATTAGAAAAGGAGCGGTTCAGCTCAATCTGCATGACGGCAGCAATATCATCGCGACAAACGAGTTCAGGACTTTTGATACACTGATGTTATCTATCCCGGACCGAAAGATTGCAAGGCATATACCATATAGACCGGGGAATCTTGCGTTGATCGTCGGCGGAGAACATTCAGGAGAGAAAGGCAAAATAAAGCAGATCCGAAAAGTAAGGGGTTCTGGAACGAACATGGTGGTACTATCAAATGATAAAGAATTTGAGACCATCGAAGATTACGTATTTGTTGTCGGCGAGTCAGCTCCGGAATTAAAGGTGGTTTAAATGAATCCAGCAAGAAAACCTTCCATTGATAAAATCACGGTGCACATCGGTGTTGGAGAAAGCGGCGAACGTCTGAGCAGTGCAGAAAAGCTGCTCCAGACGATCGTGAAGCAGAAGACAGTACGCGCAAATGCAAAGAAGACGATACCGACTTTCTCGATCAAGAAAAAAGAACCCATCGGATGCAAAGTGACACTGCGGGGCAACAGGGCTGCAGAATTCCTCAGGACTGCACTTAAGATCAATGAAAATAAAATCAATGCATCACAGTTCGATAAAGATGGCAACTTTTCATTGGGGATAGAAGAACATACCGACTTCCCGGGAATGAAATATGACCCTTCCATAGGAATCTTCGGAATGGATGTCAATGTTGCGCTCAAAAGGTCAGGTTACAGGATACTGAGACGGAAAATTGCAAAACATAAAATACCGCAAAACCACAGATTGACAAAGGAAGATGCGATTTCTTTTGTGAAAGAAAAGTACAGTGTGGAGGTCGTTTAAATGGAGAGAAGCAAGAAAAGATTCGGAAGAGGCGCAAATGTCTGCAAACGATGCAGCAGAAAACAGGGGCTTGTTCGAAAATACAATATATACCTCTGCAGGCAGTGCTTCAGGGAAATTGCATATGATATGGGCTTTGAGAAGTATACCTAGGTGATCATCATGTTACTTGATACGCTTTCAGATGCATTATCTGTAATCAAAAATGCAGAAGATATAGGCAAACCCGAATGCATGATCAGCCCGGCTTCGAAAATAATTGGAAGCGTGCTTGAGGTCATGAAAGGGAAGGGATACATTGGAGAATTCGAGCTGATCGATGATGGTAAGTCCGGTTCGTTCAAAGTTCAGCTCAAAGGAAAAATCAATAAGTGCGGAGTGATCAGACCCAGACATGCCGTAAAGAATGGCGAATTTGAGAAATGGGAGAAACGGTTCCTGCCTGCAAGAGGTTTTGGATCGATCATCCTGACCACCTCCAACGGCGTCATGACCCATTACGAAGCCAGAGAGAACTGTATTGGAGGGCTTCTGCTCGCTTATGTTTATTAGGTGAAGATTATGGAGAACAGGAGAACGATACAGATCCCGCAGGGCGTGAACGTTGCGATAGATAATATGAAAGTGACGGTCTCAGGTCAGCTCGGTCAGATAGAGAGGAACCTCTGGTACCCGGGGATCACAATAAAGAAGACGGATTCAGAGGTCATTGTTGAGGCCTCGAAGCCGAGAAGAGAACAGCTTGCGATGATAGGAACATTCGAATCCCATCTCAAGAATATGATCACTGGAATTAGCAAGGGATATGAGTATAAGATGAAAATGGTCTATTCCCACTTCCCGATCCAGTTAAAGACCGAAGGGAACCAGTTATTGATCGGCAATTTCCTCGGTGAAAAGAAAGCAAGAAAAGCCAGCATCCTCGGCAATACAAAGGTGACAATCCAAGGCGATCAGGTGATCGTAAACGGGATCAATAAAGAGGATGTCGGACAGACTGCAGCCAATATTCATACAGCCACAAAGATAAGAAGATTCGATCCAAGGGTATTCCAGGATGGAATTTATCTTGTGGAAAAGTCAGGTCGGTGATGAACATGGAAAAAGAGACAAAAGAACCTGCTGATATTATCGAAGAAAACGAAAAGCCGGCAGAGAAAATCGAAATCCCTGTCATAAGGATAACCATAGATGCCGAAACAAAGAGACTTCTTGATGCGAGGAAGAAACAGAAAAGCAAAAAGCCGACTTTCTTGCAGACGGATTCGCATAAGAAAAAGAAACTTGCAGACCGCTGGAAAAGACCGGATGGTATCCATAACAAGATACGGTATGGTCGTAAAGGAAAATGTCCGCGCGTGGAGGCAGGCTATGGCAGCCCTGCATCTGTCAGGGGTCTTCATCCATCAGGGTTTGAAGATGTTATTGTGAATAACCCGAAGGACCTGGAATCCCTCAAAGCAGACAAACAGGCAGCGAGAATCGCCCATACTGTGGGTGAAAGGAAGCGCGATATGATAGAAAAAAGAGCAGTAGAACTGGGTTTGAAGATCCTCAACCCGGCAAGGAGGGAGGAGTAACATGACAGACCTTGCAAACCAGAGACGCATGGCCGCAGAAGTGATGGACATTGGAGTGAACAGGGTCTGGTTGAATCCGGATGCCTTCAAAGACATAGCTGCAGCTCTGACACGTGAAGATATCCGCGCCCTGATCGAGGAAGATAAGATCAGCGCAAGGGCGATAAAAGGCGTAAGTAAAGCACGTGCGCGCAAGCTGCACGAGGCCCGTGCGTATGGACACAGGAAAGGACACGGTTCAAGGAGCGGTGCAAAGGGTGCGCGCAGACCCAAGAAAGAACAGTGGATGAAGAAAGTGCGTGCGCTTCGAAGCAGGCTCAGAGAGCTGAGAGATAATAAGACGATCGATGCTTCTGTGTACAGAAAACTGTATATGAAAATAAAAGGCGGAGAATATAGAAGCAGGGCGCACCTGAACTCACATATAGAACAGCTCAAAAGCAAGGAGGCTTAAAAATGGCGACAGGGGCAAGATACAAAGTACAGTTCAGACGGATAAGAAAAGGCAGAACCGACTACAGGGCCAGGAAGCAAATGCTCATATCAAGAAAACCCAGGCTTGTTGTGAGAAAGAGTCTGAACCACACCAATATGCAGTTAATTTTACCTGCGAAAGAAGGAGATGTTACACTGGCATCTTCGAATACAGCCGAGTTAAAAAAATACGGTTACACCGGCGGAACAGGAAATATCCCGTCAGCATATCTGGCAGGATTATTGCTTGGATACCGTGCAAAGAAAATGGGACATGCTGAAGCCATACTGGATATAGGGCTGTATCAGACAACAAAAGGCGGCATAATATTTGCAGCCATGAAAGGCGCTATTAATGCCGGGCTTGAGATTCCGCATGATCCGGCGATATTCCCTTCAGATGATCGTATTGCTGGCAAACATATTGACAAATTCAGAAAAACCAACATCAGTGAGCAATTAGAGGCAGTGAAGCAGAAAATCCAGGGAGAATTCAGGTGAAAAGCATGAGAGATAGAGGGTTCGAAGAAGGAATGGAATGGGCTCCACAGACAAGGCTGGGCAGACTTGTCAAGGAAGGACAGGTGACAAACATGAGTGAAGCCCTTGAATCAGGACTTCCAATAAGGGAGCCTCAAATCGTGGATGCACTACTGCCGGAGATACGGGACGAGGTGCTGGACATCAACATGGTTCAGAGGATGACAGACTCCGGGAGAAGGGTGAAATTCAGAGCCACAGTGATCGTGGGTAATGGGGACGGGTTTCTGGGCCTTGGAGAAGGCAAGGACGTTCAGGTAGGAATAGCGATCAAGAAAGCAATAGATAATGCCAAGATGAATATCAGGGGTCTTAACAGAGGATGCGGCTCATGGGAATGCGGCTGCGGACTTACCCATACCGTTCCTTTTTCAGTCAAGGGCAAAGCAGGCAGCGTTACCGTGGAACTCAAACCTGCTCCCAGGGGACTTGGTCTGGCTGCAGGAGGCACAGCTAAGAAGGTGCTCGAGATCGCAGGTATAAAGGATGTGTGGGCAAGAGCAAAGGGCGAGACAAGGACAACGCTCAATTTTGCAAAGGCGACTGTTGACGCGCTCATGAAAACCACTACAATGAAGGTGAAATAAATGTACGCAGTAGTAAGGCTAAGAGGCGGCGTAAAAACCAGGCAGGATATCAGGGATACTCTGAGCATGTTGCATCTTGACAGGATAAATCATTGCGTGATCGTGCCTGACACCCCGAATTATAATGGTATGATCCAGAAGGCAAAGGACTATGTCGCCTGGGGGCAGATCAGCCCTGAGACACTGGCAAAGATGTTGAAAAATAGAGGCAGACTTGAAGGAAGGAAAACTCTGACCGAGGAATACCTTGCCATGAACACAAAGTTCAAATCATTCGATGAGCTTGCAAAAGCTATTTGCGAAGGGAAAGCCTCTATAGGTGACGTTCCTAAAATGAAGCAGGTTTTCAGGTTGCATCCTGCAAGAAAAGGTCTTAAGGGTACTAAGAGAACCTTCCTGGAAGGAGGAGACCTGGGATTTCACGGAACTGAAATAAATTCCCTGCTGAACAAAATGAGGTAACCATTATGAGCAAACAGAGAACAAAGAAATTCAGGGGAAAAAGGACATTTGGGGCAGGGACGCATAAGAACAGAAGGGGCGGAGGAAGCCGCGGAGGGCGCGGGAACGCAGGCACATGCAAGCACCACTTTGTCAGGTCATTACAGCGCGGTCTGAGTTTCGGGAAACACGGGTTCAAGAGACCTCTGTGCATCGTGAAGGATAAGGTCATTGTGAACATAGGTGAAATAGATGAATCCATAGACCAGCTTGTCGTAGAAGGACTTGCAGAAAAGAAAGGGGATGCTTATCATATCAATATGGGGAACATTGGCATTGAAAAAGTTCTTGGAAGCGGAAAAGTGACAAAGTCTCTTTTTATCACTGCAGGTGAGTTTTCACCTTCCGCGAAACAGAAAATCAATGCTGTCAAAGGGAAAGTGATAGAACTGGCCGGCAAGACTGCCGAACCTGCAGAGTAAAGACCATGGCTTTTGAAAGTCTCGAACCCCTGTTAAAGCGCTTACCTGCAGTTGCGCGTCCTGAAGGGCATGTTCACTTCAAGAAAAAGCTCAGCTGGACACTCGGGATTTTGATATTGTATTTTGCACTTGCAAATATCCCGCTGTTCGGACTGGACAAGAACTCGATCGACCTTTTTGAGATGTACCGCGCCTTCTTTGCAGGTGCATCAGGTTCGCTCATGGTGCTGGGGATAGGACCGATCGTCACGGCTTCGATCGTGCTTCAATTGCTCGTTGGTGCGAATGTCATCAAAATGGATCTCAGTGATCCGCATCAGCAGGCGATTTTCCAGGGATTGCAGAAGCTTCTCGTCTTTGTGATGGTTGTTCTGGAGGCGCTTCCTCAGATCATGGGCGGATACATGCGCCCTGACGCAGTGCTTGCAGTGCAGCTCGGCGTGGAAGTAAATGTGATAACATTATTGCTGTTCCTTCAGGTTTGCGCCGGAGGCATACTCATCCTGTACATGGACGAAGTCGTCTCCAAATGGGGCATAGGCTCAGGCGTTGGTCTCTTCATTATAGCAGGGGTTTCGCAGCAGATAGTCACAGGAATATTCAACTGGAAGCCTGACAACACAGGATTTCCTATCGGACTTATACCAAAATGGATCTATATCGCAAGCCCATCATCAAATATAGGGCTGGACTATCTCCTCAGCGGAGATGGATTGCTCTTCATGCTTGTGCAGGGAGGTATACTTGCACTTCTCAGCACTGTGCTCATATATCTGATGGTTGTGTATGTGGAGAGCACAAGGATCGAGATACCGCTTGCCCATGCTGCTGTGAGAGGGGCGCGCGGAAGGTTCCCCGTGAAGCTGATCTACGCAAGCGTTCTGCCCATGATCCTTGTGAGAGCATTGCAGGCAAACATCCAGATGATGGGACTTCTCTTTTCAAGCAGAGGTATCACCATATTCGGGGAATACAGAGATGCAACACCTATCAGCGGTCTCATGTATTATCTTGCTCCGATCCAGGGCCCTTCTGACTGGATGCCTTCTCTTGTGGCATCTCAATTCGGCAGTCTTGGTGCTCCAGCCCCGGCAAACTGGCAGATCGGGCTCCATGTTCTCACAGATGCATCAATGCTGATAATCGGAGGTATCATATTCGCCCTGTTCTGGATCGAGACAACAGGTATGGGTGCAAAGAGCGTGGCTGAAAAGATACACCGCTCAGGGATGCAGATACCTGGATACAGGAGAAGCAGTGGAACGCTTGAGCGCGTGATGCAGAGGTATATCCCCAAGGTGACAGTGATCGGAGGTGCGTTCATAGGTCTGCTCACGCTTATTGCCAGCCTTCTCGGCACACTTGGAGGCGCAGGCGGGACAGGTCTGCTGCTGACTGTGAGCATCATGTACAGACTGTATGAGGATATTGCCAGCCAGCAGATGATGGAGATGCACCCGATGATGAGGACGTTCTTCGGTAAGGAATGATATTATTCCGGATGTCCAATAAGCTCATATAATAACCGCATCGCTTCTTTATCCCTCACCGCGCCGCATCTCTGGACGATCTTGCTGTAATACTCGATCTGTCCAAGGTATTTCTCATCCTTCAGGCTCACATACCTGGTGGCATGTACCGCAGCTTCTATAACAGCGTTGAAACTGCGATTTATGGGATGGATCTTTCGCTCAATTATCCTGCCTTTTATCGGCGAGAACTCTGCCACTGAGACATTTTCACCTTTCTTACAGATGCAATCAAAGAGAATCCATCCAGGTGCGCTCTTCAGCACGGGAAAACCTTCAATAAATTCGAATTTCTCAGGTTCGATATCGGAAAGTGCGGACTGCACGAACACAACAGGATCATCCACGATATTTGCTGCAGCCTTTGGATAGCTCAGGAGATTATCCAGAGTCCTTGAGCTGTAGATCCTTGAAAAGAGCCTGTTGCCCTTTCTGTGCAGACCCATGGGCGCAGCATTTGGCACTCCATCAGACGAGAGTGTGGTAAGAATCACCTCTGATATACCTTCATGTATCCCGAACTCATCGATATCTATCAAAATCTCACCCCCTCAAAAAGCAAGACAAACAATCCTGCGATGATTATATCCGCTGTCGAGCCTGGATTGATGCCCGCTTTCAATAATTCCTCATCAAAGGAATGAATCGCATCCCTTATTTCGCAGATATCACCTTTATTCAGAATTTCATTTGCCTTCACAGAAACCTGCTCTGCTTTTTCACTGTTGAACTTGGTCTGTATGAAAGTGTCCTTATGCCTGGATAAGATCTCCATGAAGGTGAGAACAACAGCATCATTGATTCCAAATCTGCCCAGCTTATCCTGTATGGATGCAGCGCATTCAAAAGTCTTGTGAAAACCATGAGCCCATTCTTCTGCGATCATGTCATAGCCGCTCGATATCTCCATCAGGTCAAAAAGTGTCAATCCCTGCTCTCTTGTTTTATCAATTGAGGAAGCATCTCCAAGGTCAAGTTGACCCACAGGTTTGACTTTCACCCCTGCTTCTGAGAATGCTCTGTAGAATTCCACCGCATCCTCCACTGTGGTCTCTCTCACAACCTTTTTTACCTGTGCTTTCAGGCAGGATGTATTTTCGCACTTTCCTGCTGCAATCACAAGCGGAATGAGCAATGTAAAAGCTCCAAAATGTGTATTTCCTCCTTTCTGCCACCTCCTGCTCTCTATGACCGCTTCATGGATCAGCGAGCCAGCACCTGATTTTGAACTCGCCGCCTTCTCAAGTACAGGATACACTCCCACAGCGCTTGCAAGAAAATGCTCAAAGCGCGTGTCCGTGTAATTGTGGTCTCTATCGATGTTGCCTGGCTTTGGCGTTGCAGATACCTCGAGCAGCATGGCAAGTTGAGCGCAGCGTGCAATGCGGGAAATCTGAATTCGAATATTTTCCATGGTTTCATTCCATCCTGTGAGTATCATTATACTTATTTATATAATCATAAAAAAATTAAACAAAAGTATTATATAGAATTAAGATATCATACCTTAAAGGTTAGTGGTAAGTTCAGAGGGTAATCATCATGCATCCCTTAAAGTGAGAAAATGGCAATGGAAAACATCTGGAAAAAGTGTGCTCTTAAAACGGTACTCGAAGTTACAGCTCTCCTGCTGCTCTCGTTCTCCGCACAGGCAGGGTCGTTCAGCAGCAACCTTTCTTATGATAAACATCCAAAGATCGAGTCAGTATTATTGCAGCTTGCAAATGCCAGTGACCGTGAGGATTTCGCCCAGGTGCACAATCTTCACATGGAGAATGGAAATGTCAGAGTTGTGGTCGATCTGCTGGATGAAACATCAAAGCTTCCTGGTTATGCTGTGGAGGAGACCCGGTACAGGGATAAGGTGCAGGTGCTTGTCCCGGTAGAAAAGATAACAGCGCTCGCGCAGGAAACCAACGTGACTTTTATCCGTGCACCCCTGGAGCCGTATCCAGCTAATACTTCAAATGCGACCGCGGTTCAAACCTCTCCTCCAAAATCAGGGTTCCATACAGCCATTCCCTTCGCTCTAACTATAATATTGATATTCATGATCAGGAGAATAAGGAAGTGATTCTATAATTAAGAAAATTTTATTTTTACTTGTGATACTGGTTTTTATTATTTCAGCTTCGGTTGCAGATGAGAGCATGAAGAAGAATTTTAAAATAGACAGCAGCACTGCCCTCATAAAAAATAAACCTGATTCAAAGATAGAATCACATCTTCTGAAACAAAAACCAGATGATCCTGGAGTAAAAGATCAGAACACGATAAAAGTGGTTTTTGAGCTGAACAGGGGCGACGAATCCTCTATCAGATCGCTTGAGAACAATGGTGCGGTGATCGAAGCCGTGCATGATAACCTTGTGCAGGCATCCATACCTTCATCGCAGCTTCAGGTCATGTCAGAGATGCCTTTTGTGACCCAGATCCGCAGTCCGATGAAACCTTATAAAGATGCGGTGATCAGCCAGGGGGTTGATGTGATCAATGCAAGCATGCTGCACAGTCTCGGATTTAAGGGAAAGGGAGTGAAGATCGCAGTGCTGGATCTCGGTTTTGAGGGCTTTCCTTCAAAGCTTGGCACCGAACTTCCAGGCAGCGTTACTAATAAGTCGTTCAGAAGCGACGGCGATATAACAGGAAGAGGAGAAGTGCACGGAACTGCTGTTG
>JAPZAV010000123.1 GCA_027460465.1 Candidatus Methanoperedens sp.
GCGTGGTTTTTGAGTACTGAAGGTATCCCCGTCCCCATGTGTATGCCATGGAAAAGGCTGTGGTCTCTGCCATGACAGCATTGGTTCCGTTCAATCTCTCGCTGTATTCGTCCGTGAGATCTTTTAAGAGCGGGTATCTGGAGGTGATCACTGTTTGTATGGTTTCGTTCCTGGTCATGAGTTCAGTGCCTGTTCTCAGATCTTTCAGATGCAGCGTGAGGGGTACAGAGATCTTCCAGTATGTGGAGTATCCCCGGCTTTTTCCAGGATTAAATAGCGGCGGCTCTATATTCCTTTGCAGATCCATGCTGATCGTTTGTATTGTTATCTCTTTCGGAGTCTCAAGGTCGTCTATATTTACAGCGAATCCGTTGTTCACAAAGGTATCGTACATGTAATTGGATTCGATGTACTGGTTAAGTGTGTTCTGGATCATCGCTTTTGCCCATTTCCTGCTGGATTCTTCTGGATCTTCTGCATGGTAGGTACTGTTGATGTCAGGGCTTATGACCGGAGTTTTTCCAAGTTGCTTTAGTGCTTCCATCCCTGCATAGTTGATGGCGCGTGCAATGTCTGCTCTTGCGTACTGCATTGCTGTGTCGGCTGAGGAGATCTCAAGTCCGGAGGACATTGTTTTTGCCATGTTGATATCCATCCTTGTGAGGTTGATGGATGCAAGAACCGAGATAATGATGAGAAAGATGCCTATGACTGCGAATGGTACCCTGGCGCCCGGGTCTTTGAACATTCCTTCGTATCCCACAGTTATCTAAAAAATTCGATTATTAATAAATTTTTCTATGTTTCGGGATACAACAATGTTTCAGGACTACACAGTTCTCCAGACCGAAACCTAACGGTTCTCGACTCCCAAACAACACGTATCGCGCAGCGATACGTGGACGTGCCTACTCCGAAAGCTACGCTTCTCGACTTGGTATCCACGTATGGCTTCGCCATACGTGTGTGCGCCCTCCCGAGGCGCAACTCGGGAGGCATGTAACTCTGGGCGCTTTTATCCACGGTTCCATATCTCAAAACTGAATTAAAGGGACGATTCCTATAAGATAAATTCCTGTGATCACAAGAAAGGATGATAGGGCAACTATCATAACTGCCCTTCTGATATGGAAAGGCTGCGGATCTTTGAATTCTCCACCCAGCACATGATAACCTATCTTCTCAAGCCTTACCTGGAGCGCACCAGAGACTGCTGACATGGACCAGCCCGAGTTCGGCGAAGCTGTCTTATTATGGTCACGGATGCAGGTTTTCACAGCAGCAAACGGCTTTCCGAAAAAAACCGAGGCGATAAGAATAAATATCAACGATATACGGGCAGGCGCCCAGTTGGCAAGATCGTCCAGGCGCGCCGGTGCATAGCCAAGATCAATGAAAGGTTCTTTTTTATAACCAACCATGGAATCGAGGGTATTGATCATGCGGTATGCAAGAGCTCCTGGAAGCCCGAAGATAAGAAAATAGAATAATGGTGAAAGTATGCCGTCAACAAAGCTTTCTGCCAGGGATTCTATGACTGCTGAAGCTGATTGATGCTCATTGAGCCCTGATGTATCCCTTCCAACGAATGTCCTGAGGTCATTCCTGACTTTCTCGATCCTTTTCTCTTCAAGATCCTTTTTCAGTTCAAGTGCCCGGACAAGGAGCATGCGGATTGAAAAACTTGATTTCAGGAAAAAAGCTGCTATGATCAGACCCGGGACACCTTTTCCGAAATAGGTTATGATCATCCCTCCAGATACCGCTGCTCCTGTGCAGAAGATGGCCATAAAAAATCCATACAGTCTGCGGTGATGCGCAGGTGCACGGCTTACAAAAAAGTTGATCAATTTTCCCATCCACACCACAGGATGGACTGACGATGGAGGCTCGCCGAAGAAGATATCGAACAGTAGCGCAAGAACAAGCACCTGGAGCCAGAAATCAATAGCGATCATAGAACAGGTTCAATAACAAGCTTCCACACTTCCTTCAGTTTCTTGCCGCTCATCAGTGATTTCAAGACTTTTTCAGCTATCTCGCCCTCATGTATCAGGCTGCATCCTGCGCAGCTCCAGACCGTGCCGCCTGCTGACCTCTGGATCCTCTCCCCGCCTGTTCTTCTATCTTCGCACGGATAGAACGGACAGAAGCAGAATGTGCAGTCCTGACCTTCAAAATGGCAGGGATAATACTCGCAATTGATCCTGCTCCTGGCGATCACTCCTTTTTTCAGAGCAATGCCGATCTCTTTTTCTGCAAGCTCGCTTCCCCGTTCTGATATCACGCCTGAAATGGCTCTTATCAATCTCCTGTTCTCGCTTCTTTTCCTGACCGCAACCCTGATATGATTCTCAAGACCGAAGGAAGCGCATTCCCGGATGATGATATCACGGCTCAGCAATCGTTGCGCCAATTCGAAAGAACTGATCAGGAACGTGCTGGCGTCAACCAGAATAAAATTCGCATCGCTCGGATAAGTCTTAAATCCCCTTATCGCGTTCAGTTTGGATGAAAGCCATTCCCGTTCTTTCTTGATCAGTTCAAGCGACCTTTTGATATAACTGCGGTTATTTTTAAGAACATGTTCCCCGACCTCAACAGCGATTGAGTTCAGGTTCCAGTGAAGCCTGACATTGTTCAGAAGACCTGCAAAATCCTCTGACGCCACTGCAAAACCAATCCTGAGCCCTGGAAGCACAAAGGTCTTCGTGAGCGAACGCAGCACGACCACAAAATCCTTCGATGAAGCGAACAGGGCGATGCTTTCCTGCGGATCTGATAGCTCGATAAAGGCTTCATCCACGAACAGGAACGTCCCGGAATCAATGCATCGCTGCGCCAGATCCATGATCTCTTCATGCTTCATGAGCCTGCCTGTGGGGTTGTTCGGGTTGCAGAGAAAGATCGCTTTTTTGCCTTCTGGTTCAACATCCATTATCATGCCATAATCCACATGTTCTATCTCTGCCCCGAACAGCCTGCACTGGAATTCATACTCGCCAAACGTTGGAAAAGGGATACCTACCTTATCCCCTGGCTCAATTACAACTTCGGCGAAAAGGCGGATGAGTTCAGATGAGCCGTTTCCCGGGACTATATTTTCAGGTGCGATATTGAGATAACCTGCAGCAGCCTTTTTAAAACCAGGATACCTGTTGTCAGGATAGGAGTCGATCGTCTTATAAGCCGCTGCAAGGATCTTATTCAATTTCGGAGCACCAAGAGGATTGAGGCTGACGCTATAGTCCAGCAGTTCTCCAGCGCTTTTCCCTGCTGTTTCTGCACTTTCCTGTACCCTTGCGCCGTGGGTGCAGGGAATAAGGTTGATCGCGGGTTTTCTGACCCTGTTATATAAATTCACGTGCTCTTTTTTGTTTGAGGATAATATTAAACTGTAGCAATCTCTTTGGTTTGATCCAGTGCAGGAATATCCCGCTCAATAATTAAAAATAGCTTGATCTTGAGATCGATTTCTCAAACAGGTCAGCTGCAATATTTTCAACAAGCTCTTTATTTTCAAGTCCTCTGATCCATCTCTCTGGAAAAGCATATACGCCATGCAGCGCCCCGCAAAGAGCCCCTGTGATGCAGGCAATTGAGTCTGTATCCCCGCCTGCATTTACGGCTTCGATCAATGCTTTCTCCGGAGATTCAAAATGCTTTGAAAAGCAATAAAGAGCTGAAGGTACGACATCATATACCATGTACGATGTTCCGAGTTGCGCGAATGCCATATCAGGCTCTCTGTGTCTATTCTCAAAGGAAAGCTCGATCTTTTCTGGAAGCGAGGCATCATATCTTGATGCTCTTTTGCAGGATTCCCTGATGATATCACTGCATTCCATATCCAGAACCGCGCAGCGTATGCCCGCGGCAACGGCCACTGCGCCTGCTATCGCACCTTTGCTTCTGTGCGTGGGTACTGATGATAGAGCTGCATTTGACTCGACCTCATCCAGGTCTCCATAGAAAAGACCGATCGGAGCCACCCTCATGGCAGAACCGCACGATGGGGTGTCGCTGCCGGATTCTTCCCATCTTACCCCTGAGTTCAATCTGATGATAGCGCCAGTGCTCGAAGGTCCAAGGAGTGATTTCTTCACAGGGTCAGAAAGCATTATAGCGCCCCACTTCGCTATCTTTTTGGAGAAATCATTGATATCAAACCCGCTGCAATCTATTATCGAACGCGCCAGCACGAGCATCTGCTCTGTGTCATCTGTGTATTGACCTGGTCTGAGCTTCTCCCCCGGGCTTCCGGATGCAGCCATACCGTAATCTTTCACATATCCCCTGCTGAGTATGGTCTCTCTGCTCATCCCTTCATTCTGCTTTCCCATTGCATCACCCATGGCAGCGCCAAGCATGCAGCCCGAGTATTTGATCCGTAGTGCTTCAGAAGGTATCATATTTTCTCATCAAACACAAATGAACGCAGATTATTATTAACTATTATTTTATCACAGCATAAATATTAAATTTGAGGCGCCGATATATCGGTAAAGGAAAATATATCAGGCAATAAGGATTTATATACTAAAGAAGAAACAAAATTATAGAATAAAAAAATAAAAAAGAGAGAAATATGCAAAAGAAACATGGAACGATAGATAGGGATTGGAAGGCCTTTTTGAACTGGGAACGGGGTTATAAGAAAAAGTTTCTCAGAACACTTACCACAGATTCTGCCTTTGGAATTTTTTGCGAACTCTGGGAGGCACAAACAAAATTTTCGACAAAGGAATTCGAGCTTTTCAGAAAAAGAAGAATAGAAGAGCTTGTAATACTTAGAAAATCTTTTGATCAGATCCAAAAAAGGCTGCATGCATGAATAAATTAGAGGATGCATTAACAAAAATACAGAACTTTCTGAAAAAACAGAAGGTACCATACATGCTTATTGGAGGGATCGGGCAGATCGACCAGATTGTTCATAAGCTGTACGCACTGGTGGTTACCAATTCATAGGTTCACCATATAAGCTTATCTGTTTTTTACGTTAGCGGTAGCCTTTAGTGTTCATTCCCCATTTGTATTTTATCATAAAAACAACAGGGGGAATGAACATTGGAATTTAATGTAACCAAA
>JAPZAV010000124.1 GCA_027460465.1 Candidatus Methanoperedens sp.
AGGGGAGATTATATCATCGCAGGGTATACTCAATCATATGGAGCCGGTGACAGAGATGCGTGGGTAATAAGAATCAAAGAACCAAATGCATCTGCCTCGGAGACCACAGTACCAGACATTAATAAACCCGTTGAAAAATCCACACCTGGATTTGAAATTTTGGGCGCAATGGTTTCTGGAGTATTATTATTCCATTTTATGAGGAAAAGAACCTGATAGGAGAGTCTGAAATACTTCCTTTCTATGGTTTTAGTGCCCCCATTTTTAATCAACAATGGCAACAAATAAGCGATATATCCCTCATGCACCCGCGCCGGGATGCCTCGGCGCTTCAGCCCGAGGTAGTGACTGCTCTCCGCGCTCGTTCTCATTCCAGAAAGCGATGGATGCCGGAATAAGCTTTTTAATCATGAAAGTAGGCGCACATAGAAACTGTTAACGACCAGACTTGCCATAAATATCGTATTCACGATCATATTTAGATCGGATTGTTTTTTCTATAGGTTCACATATTTCCATTTCATCAAAGGAAAAAACTAAAAATATTCCAACTTTACGCAGATCACTTATTCCTACTGGTTCATTAGAGTCATAACGGACGAACTTACTATAATCTGCTGGATTTACTTTTTGAATACGAATAACATGAAGCCATGTCTCATATTTAAAGTCCTCCTCATTTTCACATTTTCCAATAATTTTATCGTAATCGTCAAAATAAGGAGCGACATATTCAAATTTATTTAATATACCTAACGGAGCAGATTTTCGTGCGCCAGTTTGATACTTATCAACCACCAATATATATTCAACACATGAACTTCCTTCTGGCCACGTTTTCGAAACATGCCCATACACTTTGATATATCCATCTTTGTTAATTTGACTATCAATACGTTTTCCAAATTCGATCCATCCCCACTTTGTTTTACGGAGGGGAGTAATACTTTTGTTGTATTGCACAAAAGTCTCAGGAATTTGATGTCTATAAAAAGCATTCTCTAAATTTATATACCATTTTCGTGGTCCGACCACATACAGTGCAACATCATCCATATCGAAGCAACTATCATTTACTATTTTATAAACCCTGCGCCTGAAATGAAAAACAGAAAACAAAAAACCGAAGGAAATACCAAAGCCATGAACATCCACGTGCGGATGCCCCATTTTTCGAAAACGAGGTCGGTGACTGCAACACGCGCTCGTTCTCATGCTCCAAGAAAGCAATAGGAATCCTGAACAATTTCAAAAACCTGAATTTCAGGCGCGGTTCAGTTTCGTGCAGCCATTATTAATAAAATAATTCTTTAATTATTTTTGAATAATATTTCATAGTTTAATTCTAAAATTATTTTATCACAATTTATCAATATTTTCTTTATCCGATTTGTTAAACTAACAGAAATAAACATTAGAAATCCACTTAGAAACAAAAGCAAAAAATTAGAAGAAAATATGTATTCAATTTGTATAGAAAAATATTTCATAATAACAGTTCCAAGAAAAGCCAAAAGCCAACAGATTCCCCAAATTAAATTAAAAGGGTTTTTTTCGTACTCCTTTTTAAGGTATTCAATTAAATACTGTCTATATCTATTAATAAATTTGCTGAAATTTTTAATGATTCTATTAAATTTTTTATTATTTTTTATCCAAAATATAATTTTACTATTAGATGCAAAAACAGAAATAAATAATTGAAATAAAAAATAAACTGTAAACATTATGAAAAAAGATAATAAAATCCCTAGTTCGGGATTGATCGACATGATTTGATTTAAAACATTTGAAAGCCATTCAACGAAATTTGTTGATAGAGTATTCATTTTGAAATCTAAATTTGGTAGCATTATTTTAATTAAATAGTTTAAAAATGAACTAAGAAGAGCTACAACAGGTATTGCAACCAATGCAAATGCTAAAAAGTAAATATCCTTATAAAATGATATTATTCTTAAAATTTCATTCTCTCTCCTTTCCACACAAATTAGCATAAATTGAAGTTCTTTCAGATTGTATAATTTAAAATTTAGTTCAGCATTATTTTTAATTTTAATAGCATCATCGATTTTATCACATAATGGGTGCTTACTTGGAATGATGGGTTTGATTTGATTTGAATTTTCTATATTTGTATGCTCTTGAAATCCAATATTTTCAAAATTTCCACTTTTTTGTTTATGTTTTCCTTCTGTAATGGCTTTATTTGAGTTTATGTAAAACAGATTTTTGGTTTTATCTGGTATATACAAACTTATATAGAATAATCCACTTAAAAATAATATGAGGAGGAAAAATAGAACTGAAATGAAAAATTTAAAAGGGAAAACACTGAAAATTATATTTAATATTAATGGAGATATTAATATCACAATTAAAATAATAGGATATTTTATCTTGTCTCCTTTTGCAAATTTATTTATAAGAATTACCTTAGGATAATATAAAAATATAATAGCAAAAAAATATAAGATTAGGTTTTCAGAAACAATTAAAATAGATGGGTTTAACAAATTAATGGCAAATAAAAACATAAAAAAACTGACTAAAAACATGGTTAAATGTTTCGAATCAAAGCCATTTTCTTCAATTTTTATAAGAAATAAATAAGATAAAATTGTCAATATGAAAATGATATTATAACCTAAGAATCTTATTGGCTCTTGAGTACTATCAAGATAATAGACCAAACTTAAAATAGAATATAATATTAACCAATAAATAAATGATCGAATTGTAGCTTTTCTAAAATATATAATTATACTTAAACCAATAAAAAGCAAAAAAATAATAATAATTAAGATGATTATAAATATCTCTAAAACTTCAATAATATTCACTATAATCTCAATAGCTTCAATTGTAATAATATTATTTAAGGATGTTTGGTACTAATGAAAGAATCATTGCATATTTACTCCTTCAGATATAGAGTTTCATGCATTGAATATCACAATGTTTCGGGCGCCTGAATAATATGTGTAGTATAAAGCATCAAACGAAAGGATTTTCAAACAATCGAGCATCTGCGCCGATACATTGATGAATCGGTGGGATAAATTAATATACTATCAGTATCTAAGTAATACTGATACTTATTGATCGATTTTCATAAAGCTCCCATAAAATACAGAATACATGCTTCCAATCGATTAAAAGAACGTTTCCAGATGAAAACTGATGAAGTACGTCATTACCTGAAAATAGGTAAACATATAAAAAAGTGCAATAAAGATGGAGAGATTGGGATCATTCAGAGTGAAATTGGAGACGCAAGAATACGTTTCGTTTACACCGTTAGAAGCGGGACGATTTACATTTTGACAATAGAGGAATAAATATGACAAAATGCCCCCTATGCGAAACAGAGATGAGAAAAGAACGTAAGGAGATAGAAAAAGGCGTATGGGCTACTGTTGAGGTCTGCCCTCAATGCAAAGACGAATGGATAGATGAAAAAGAACATGACAGGCTTGTTGATCTATTCAAACGTAAAACTTTCAACCTCGGTGGCAGTATCGCGGTTAGGATACCCAAGGAAATAGCCGATGCCCTTTCCATAAAAGAAGGAACTGAAGTAAACTTCTCTGTGCAAGATAAAAAGATAATAATATCCAAGGCAACCGCGTAAGCCTCCACCATACTTCAATCTACAGGTAGCATTACAAAATGAAATTTGCGCCTGAATTGAAAATCAGAATCCAAGGTAACCAAAAGTGATGCAAATACCATGAGCATCTGCGCAGGGATGCCCAGGATTTCTAATCCGAGGTGTGTGACTTCGGCTCTGCGCTTGTTCTTATGCTCCCGAAGGCTATATAAAGCCATAATAACATCTTCATATTTGAAGATTAGGCGCAAATAAAATTTTAAAGAAATCATTGCTGGTACAATTCGTAATATGTTGAGGGATAATTCATGCGAAAGTTAATTGGGAAAATCAGTTTTTGCGATTTTGTAGGGGGAAGAAAAGATTCAACTATTTAATAGGAGTATTGACATGAATATTGATATGAGTATTGATTTAGGAAGTGCGACAGTAGGTGCTATTTTATCAATAGGTAGTGGAATTATTCTTTTATATTTTACTAAACGTATGGAGGAAAATAAAACTAAGAAGGCCATAGCAAGGGCTCTTTTATCAGAAATTATCATTAACCAAAAAAAAGTGCTCCCATTGGCAAATGTTAATAAACTTGGTTCCGGGGATGTGGTGATTGGAGGTATTAATAATAATAAGATTGATATTGGAAAAATTAAACTTTTGAAAAAGACAGAATTTTATGGAACTGTTTTTTCCACAGTGTCTAATAACATAGGATTATTACCAGTTGAAGTTGGAACAAAAACACTGCAATATTATGCTTTATTAAAAGATGTTGAAGATACATCAGAATATCTCATATCTAGTACAGTTGATACTGATATTGATAAGGCTATAAAAGAATCACAGGTAAGAGATTGGTATAAAAAAGCAAAAGAAACACATGGTTTAGGTGAGGAACTTATAAAAATCTTGAAATCGTAAGATTGCATATGTCTAACAGGAAGTATCAAGTATGGAAAAATTACATCTACCAATAATAATCGAAATGGACGAAGATGGGTATTACATAGTAAGTTGCCCTGTATTCAAAGGATGCCACTCATACGGCGAAACCATAGACGAGGCGCTGGAGAATATAAAAGAAGTCATAGAGATGTGTCTCGAAGAAACGAAGGTTGAAGAACTAAATAAATTCGTAGGATTTAGAGAACTGGAAGTTGCTCAGAATGCCTAAACTTCCTGTATTCAAAGGCAAAGAACTTATAAAGTTCTTGGAATACTTGGATTTTCAAGTTATTAGGACTAAAGGTTCTCATGCAAGGTTGAAATCAGACGACGGAAAGGCGACCAGTGTTCCTGTACATGCAAATAAAGATATACCAAAAGGGCTTTTACGTAAGATAATACGAGAAGATTTGGAAATGAGTTTAGAGGATTTTACGGAACTGTATTCCAAATACAGAGGAAATAAATAACAACTTTTTTGATAGAAATCCTGCGCCTGAATTAGATTATAGAAAACAACTAAACCAAAAAACACAAAACCTCGAGCATTCGCAGGATGCCCCCGACCTCGGTCGGGGGTAGTGACTGCAACACGCGCTCGTTCTCATGCTCTCAAAAAGCGATAGAACCCAGAACTATTTATGATTCCTGAAGAACAGTGAACTGTTAAGTTAGCGTCATCTATCCTTGTGATTTTCAGTAGTTTTTTAAAATTCTGGTTCCTAATAAACTTATAAAGACAGCACTCATATGCAAGTAGTCGAAAGACTATTTAGCAAAAAACATTGATGAATACATTGCCAATTCAGGCAGAGAAGCCCGTCCGATACTCAAAGAAATGGTAAAATTCAAAGTCCAAATTTAGACCCTTAGCGAGCCACGGAACGCCCTAACGCCATAGAAAGAGGGCGCACTGTTATGATACACGAAGACATGGTTGTAGCGGCGATCAGCAAAGATGGCGCCGCCGAGTTTTCTAATATCAGAAGGTGTTTTCACCCAACTCGACGTCTTCGTATCGAAATTTCCAAGTTTCTGCAACTCTCGATCAATAGCGTTACCTTCTGGATGCACCCCTTTCTTTTCCCTCGCCTCCTGCCCTTTGCGGTCGTAACAAACATTTCTGCGGCCTTTAGGACTTTCCGCTGAACAATCATAAAAAATGTATTCGCCCGTCTTTTTATCATGACCAACAACATCCGGTTCACCGCCAGTTCTTTCCATTTCATTGAGTGACCACAGTTTTCATGTTTTCCTCAAAACGGGCTTTCAGTGCTCTGAGTAGTTCTTCACGTTGTTCTGGTGACAATTCTTTCTTGAATGCAGACGGCTTGCGCATAATCATAGTATTGATCTTGAATTTATTAAATCATCTATGCAGGGTGACGTTTACTTTCGACTCACTATTCCAAAAGCAGAAGAAGGGATAAGCTGGGGCGTGCCATTCTACAAATATCACGGTGCTCTTGCTGAATTTGCCGCATTCAAGAACCACTTAGCTTTGGCTTTGCGGACGTGCTTCTAAGGAAAGACCGCAAAATGCTTGAAGAAAAAGGCTACATAACCGGCAAAAAAACCATACAAATCAAGTTCGATCAACCCAACGAAACTATGGAAATATTAAAATCAAGAGCATCCTCTTGATGCTTCGGCGCTTCAGCCCGAGGTCCGTGACGCGTGCCTCGAAACATAAGAGAGAAAGAATAAACAACCAGGACATAAGAAAAAAAATGTAACGGCACATGTCCGCCAGGGTGAAAATCTCACCGTGTGGATCTGCTCCCGCATGAAGAGAAGGGAAAGTGCGGTGCTGCAAAGCATTGTGCTGAGTTCCCGTATCTGCGGCCACAGCCCTGAAAGGCGAATGGATTCAAATTTATGGCGGCGCCCTCCCGAGGCGCGACTCAGGGCGTTAATCCTCGGTAGATTTTTATGAATTGAAATGCAGGATGCTATAAATATTGGAGCTTCCCACAGATGTTTTGTGCTTTCAGCTCGGGTGACTTGAAGATGCCACAATTTCGCAGTCGTTCTCCTGCATCCAGACGATTTTAAAACGCAACCCCGGATCATCCGCGCCTCCACCCCGTACCGCCATCATCACCACAAGTGTCGCCAGCGCAGGAACGAACGGCTTCGCCGTGTCGGCTGAGGAGATCTCAAGTATTAATAAATTTTTCTATAAACCTTCTTTCCCGAACATCAGTTCCAGGTACTTCCTCTCTTCCGTGAGTTCCCTTACCTTCTCCTCTCTTGAAAGCGGTCTTGAATATACCTGATCATTTATCTCGATCGTGAGATCACCATCGTAATCGGAACCATGAAGCGCGAGCAGTACTTTATCCAGGTTCTTTTTTTTGTGGGAAGGATAATGCGGCTTTCCATCATGCGGAGCGCCGATATGCACATTGAGTATCCTGTCCCCGATTTCCTCAATAAAAGCCAGTGCCATTTCAGGGGACTGGATATAAGCGTGCGTAACATCAAACGTGAAAAAAAGTCCTGGAAATCTGTTCAGTACCTCCTTCATTTCTTCCGGTCTTGAACACATGCTTGAGATGCCTGGCATGCTGTTCTCAAGCGAAAGATCAATATCAAGATCATCTGCCTTCTTTATGCTTGCTTTCAGGTACTTCAGGAACTTGCTCCAGTCCTCCTTCGTTGGATGTCTGTGCACTGTCCTTTTGCCTGCATGGACTGTGACCAGCCTTGCATCCAGCCTTTTTGCCAGATCAAGCGACCAGAGCGTCTCCTTTATAGTGGCTTCATGTACATAATCGTTATACGATGCAGGGTTTAGATCAAGAACAGGTGTGTGGATAGTGCATCCATCAGGCATCATGGATACTGCTTCAAGCAGCGAAGCGATCGAAGTCTCATCATTCCTGCACATCCAGAAATCAGGCGTTTCTGCCCAGAATTCTACGCTCGTAATGCCTGATTCAAGAAGTATCTCCATGATATCATAGACACTGTATTCCCATAGAAAAAGAGACGAACACGATATCCTCATTCCCTGCACCTGAATTAATATTGGTAGCAAGACTATATATTGATTTCAGTTTGTTTCGAGTGGCGAAGTTCCACAGCCACCCCTTTGGCGCATTCTTTCATTTCCCACCCGCTCATCAGCGCACGTCCCACTCCAAAAAACCTCTCACCTTCCACCATAACTTCATCGTTTGGCCGGATCCCTGGGTCTGCATCCTCGACCCCGGGTGCCAGGATGCTGCTGTGGGGAGTAAAATCACCGATCTTCACCCGATAGCCTTCATGGATGCCAAGCCTCTGTCCTCCTTCGATCGTGAGTGCAAGTGTTCCGTACTGCGGGATGAGGGTCGCAAGCTGTTTTTCTGCGAATAACTGGAATTTTGGAAATGGAGCTCTGACTGCTGCATTCTTTATAAGAAGAGCACCTGCGCCTTCTCCAAACTGGTAATCAGCGGTCGCGCGAATGAGGTCAAGTCTTGCACCCTCTGATGGGCGCTTTTTGATGTTCTCAAGTCCTGCCAATGCCTCTTTGAGCCTGTCAAGCGAACTGCGGGCTGTAACCCCTTCATCTGCTGTGTAAACAAACTCAAGACCCAGATCCTGCTCCACGCATTCGCATATCTCCCTGTATGCGCCGTGGACATGAGCTATGATGTTCCTGTATTTATTTTTCAAAAGATAAGAATAAAGGCATCCTCCAACCCATGCCCTTTCTTCTTTATCCCAGATGCCTGTGACAGGTGTATCGTAATGGGCAGCAGGGTACATTAATTCCAGCTCTCGCGGCACAATGCCCACAGGAGAGGTGATTATCATCTCATGGACATATCTTCTGTACTTACCAAGAGCGTTTATGAACTTCTGATGGCTCAATGAGATTGAATACGGTTTCTTTGCAGAGCAGGGAAAAAGAACAAGCGTATCCAGATCAGGTGGAGTGTATCGCTCAATAACCCTTTTGGCAAACCTTTTGATCTCTACCCTGTTGAGCGATTCTGATGTGTTGGCGAACAGGACACTCTGCCTGAAGATCGGCGTCCTTTTTTCAAGGAAATTTTGCTCTGCATCCACAAGACGCAACGCCGCAGTCAGCCATGGACGCACCCTGCACTGGCGTTCCACATATTCACGAAGACGACCTTTTCTGATATGTTCGCGAACGAGGATCATCTCTTCTTCCAGCTTCAGGGAATTGTGATGAGCCAGTGCCTCAGCGCGTTCTTTTTTCGAAAGTTCCATGAATTTCGCCGGATTATTTCCATGGCATACAGTGCAATTACAGGGAAATTCATGCATATGATCCGGGGAAAATTCGCCAGAGTTCATAAGATAGATGTCCTGATATCCTTTGATCACAGGCATGGTCACATCCACTATGTCCACGCCCAGATACGCGAGCATCGAGAGGTTCTCAGGCGTGGCAAGGGCTGGAGCATAGAGCAGCGAATCCGCGCGGGTATTCTCCCTGATCCTGATCATGGAATCAACCAGCTCGCGCGCCCTGTTTTCAAGCTGCTTTGCTGCTCCCAGCACATACAGATCTGATGCCTGAAATCCCCTGGCGAATGGATGCACAACAAGACCTTTATGAGAAGTGGGTCTGGCTTCGTCATCGTGCTGGAACTCTTTTATGATATCCTCTCCTGCATGAAGCGGAAGTGATCTATGGGGAAGGATGATGATCTTATTGTTCATTGCAGGTGCATCGGATCCGGTCCTTTTCCAGAGAGAACCTGAATCAATTATCGGGCTGTCCCTCTCATGGATCTTGATGACTGCCGGGGTTAAGATCTCCCTGTCAAGTGTAAGTTTACCGATCCTGGCTGCAGCGTCCCGGTGTATGATCTGGAATATTTTGCTCATGGGTCTCTTTTCACAACATCCGCTTTCTGTGCGATCCGCGTTAGCAGGGGATGGGCTTTATCATATACGAACGTGAACTCTGCATCAGGGTTCAATTCGATAAGCTCAAGTGTATTCTGAAGCGCGACTGTCAGGGATTCATGGTCTGGCTCATCCACAACTTCAGCATTGAATGGATAGGTCTCCCTGAGTTCTACCGGGTAGGCGCCAAAAGGAGGTATGAATTCAAGCACATGGTCAAAATCCCCTTCTATCCTGAGTCTCTTAGTCCTTATCAGGGCCCTGCCTTCAAGCCTGAAGTTCCTGAGCCTTTTTCTGTATCTTTGCACCTCTGGTCTGTATGCTGATTCTGGACCGCTGTAAAAGAAGGTTGATCTCTGCTCAGGCTGGAACTGCTCGATCCATTCCGAATATGAAAGAGCACGCTTGAGCCCGTTCAATAGCTGAGGATGAGCCCTGCACCTCTGCTCCACGAGTTCCCAGAGGCTTCCTTCTTCTATTGCCTGCCTGACCTCCCTCATCTCTGCAAAGGTCACGTAGAGGTTATGGCGCGCAAGCAGCTCTTCCCGATCCTCGCTTTTTTTCAACTCTTCAGCATCGTGCGAGGTGCACACGGGACAGGGACAGGGCAGATAGTGCAGATTCTCAAGATGGTATGTACCCCGCACTGTCATATACCTCCCTTCCTTTGCATACAGCGCATATGAGGCAGAATCGAAGAGATCGCATCCAAGTGCGACGGCAAGGGCGAACATCATGGGATGCCCGGCGCCAAAAAGGTGGACTGGAGCTGAGGGAGAAAGACCCTTTTTTGAAGCAACGATGACATCCACAAGCTCGGAAAAGCGGTACGACTCCAGAAGCGGCACGACTGCGCCCAGGGGATACACGTCAAAGTCATATCTATTCAGCTCGCGTGCTGCCTTTTCCCTCATATCCGTATGGATCGAGCCCTGTACAGGCGCTGCCAGAAGCATATCCTTTTTCAAGCCGAGCGCTTCTCTTGCTCTTTCTCCTGTGATTTCAAGATCCTTTTCTGCGCGCTCCCTTGATGCATCAGGCGGAGTGGGTATGTCCAGGGGCACGCCTATATCTGAACCGATCTCCTGCTGGAACCTCACTATCTCTGAATTATTTACTTCTATTTCACCGTAAACAGATAATTGATAAGAACCAGAATCAGTCATTATCGGACCGTCAAAACCCAGAAGCGAGTGCAGCCCCTCGCTCCTGGCGCGTTCGCGCAGCTCATTTTTGCGATAGATTATATAAGAGTTCGTTATAATGATCCCGGCGCCGAACTTTTGAAGTTCTGAAGGTTTGATGGTCTGGATATTTGGATTGACCACAGGCATGATGGTCGGAGTTTCCACTCTGCCATGGCGCGTTTCAAGTATCCCTGTGCGACCGGCGCAGTCCTTGTGTAGAAGTTCAAAGATGGGCGGCATGATGGGCTATGATGGCTGGGGAGTATATTAGATGTTCTCATGCCTTAAGTCATACAAAGTTATTTGACAAAATAGTTCCAATCAATCAAAGGTGAAAAATGTGGGCGAACAAGAAATAAGGCTCTTCGGGATTTCAGGAAGCCCGAGAAAAGCTTCCACAGATTATATTGTGAGAGAGGCTCTCAGGTACGCTTCCTCGAAATATGATGCAGTGACCGAATACTTCTCTGCGCAGGGTAAGACATTGAACTTCTGCATCCACTGCGATTACTGCATAAGGGAAAAAAAAGGCTGCATCCATAACGATGATATGGCAGAGGTATACGAGAAATTCAGATGGGCTGATGCGTTCATAATCGGTACTCCTGTGTATCAGGGTATGGTGAGCGGACAGACCAAGGTCATAATGGACAGATGCAGGGCAATAGCAGCGCAGGATCTTCATTTCATCCTTAACAAACCAGGAGCTGCCCTCGCAGCAGGAGGGGACAGGATCGGGGGTCAGGAACCCTCGATACAGGCGATACTCAATTTCTATGTCATAAACGAGGCGATCCCTGTTGGAGGCGGCTCTTTCGGTGCAAATCTGGGAGGTGCGTTCTGGTCACAGGACAGGGGTGCGGAAGGTGCAAAAGAAGATGAGGAAGGATTGAAAAGCATGCACAAGACTGTCAACAGATTGATGAAAACGGCTGTGATGTTAAAGAAAATAAGACCATGACTCTGAAGATCGCATGGGGAATCACAGGATGCGGGGACCATCTCAAAGAGAGCCTTGAGATAATGAAAGAGCTCACAAAAGAATATGATCTTGAAGTAAAGGTATTTCTTTCCCAGGCAGGCGAGATGGTGGTGAAATGGTACAAACTCTTCAATGAACTGAGAACCACTTTTCCCGGGACCTATTCTGAAAAATCCCCCAACCTCCCTTTTCTGGTGGGCGACCTGCAGCTTGGCAAATATGATTTCCTGCTGATTATGCCCTCGACCTCAAACACAGTAGGGAAGATAGCGTCAGGGATATCAGATACACTGCTCACCAATGCTGCTGCTCAGGCGATGAAAGCCAGAGTACCTGTCTATATTTTTCCTGCAGATCAGATAAGGGGCGAGATCACCACGGATCTGCCAGGAGGTAAGAAGCTCACCCTTACGATGAGGGATGTGGATATAGATGCAGTGGATAAGCTAAGGAGGATGCAGGGTATAACAGTGCTCGAAGATCCGGCTGAGATAGGCGGGATCGTAAAAAAGCATATTGAGAGCAAAAAACTCGATTAAGAGAAATACCCTTTCATAAACAGAGCCAGCAAAACAAGAACTATGAGGAACTGGGGTACTATGTACCACTTTGCAATCGTCTGTATTCCGCTTACACTCTTGTTCAATTCGTTCAGTCCTTGAGTGAGTTTCTTGATGGATTCATCAACTTCAGGTAAATGCGGTGGTATTACAGGTTCCGCGATCTGTGCTACCTGAGGTTCAGGTTTCACGGTCTTTGCGATCTTATTGCTCTGGTTCAATGTGTATGTTTTCTTGGGCTGGACTGCAACCGGTCTGACCTTCTCTATCGGTTTAAAATTCGGATCTCTTCCTTTACCGAGGGTCTGAAATATTTGATCTTCTGTAACATCAAGAATAGACATTGTATTACCTTCGACTAAACTAATATTGTTATTACTCTTATTTAATTCTTTTTCTATCAATTAAATTTCCATCAGTTTTATAAGGTATCAGAAAAATACATTATATAGATGCGGAACTGGAGGTGAATAAGATATGAACCAGAGTGAAAATCGGGAAACACCGCCTGGACTTGCGTTAAGGGTTGCGGTATCCATAATCATTTTCTTTGGCTGGCTGATCTTCGCGATAATCTATATGGCATTCTACGCTTCATCATTCAGCCTTTTTCAGAGTATTGCCATCGTTCTTGTCGTCTTCCTCACTGGGATAGCGATTCTCGGTGCGATGTGGGCTTCCTGGGGCATCAAACGTGGCAAGGGCTGGAAAGGATGTGGATGACAGGAAATCCGGATACCTGTTCAGTATACGAACGCCTTTTCTTTTTCCACCCTCACTTTGACCGAGCCAAAATCAGCTACTGCTCTCCTGAATGCGAAAAAAGTACCCCGCAGCATTTTCCTCTGAAGAGGATCGTAGTATTCTATCAACCACGACCCATTGTCAAAAGAAGCATTGACCGCCACAGCGTAAGCCCTCCACTTGAACATTTTTACCTGTGGAAGTTCACCCGCTCTCAAAAGCGCATCATCCAGGGCTTCGCCCTGTGATATTACTGTCATGCGCGAAAAGGTTTCATTATATCGCAGGGTTCCATTGAATTCATATATTCTTATATTCCCTGCATCCTGTCCGACAGCATACCAGTCAAAAGGGCTCATCGTTGGATAGAGTTTTATGCCGGGGTCCTGGATCGCGTTTTCAGCGCTATTTTTCTCTGTCAGTCTCAAAGCTCCAAGCACTGCGAATACTACAAGGAATATGATCAAGATCTTCGTAGCAGCTTCCTTCTGTACATATTTTTTATATAATAATATTATAAATATCAGACTCAGGATAGTGAGATATATATCAGTATAAAAAAATACCTCGGCAGAATACCTTGCTGTTTCAAAAGGATAAAAGACCGGTACCCCTCGCGTTGTCACATAGTCAAGGAACAGATGCACCAGAACTCCTGCATAGGCGAATACCGCTGTACGCTTTGAAAATGAAGTTTCAAAAGAAATGAACTTCTGCACTCTTGACCTGACTTTTTCCCTGGTCGCAAGATAAAGCACAGCAAGTGCCGTGAAAAACCCGAAAAATAATGTGTGGGTTATGCCCCTGTGTACGATCAAGAAGAACGTGGGGTAGAACGAATTTATCCATACCAGGAATACATCAAAATCAGGCGCAATTCCTCCGAGAACAAATGCAGTGATCTCTTTTTTATTTCTCTTGAAGAAATTACCGAGCAGATACGGAAGCAAAGCATGTGAAAATAGATCCATTATATTCCTTTCTTCTCAGCCTTATTCATAAACCATACCATACCAGCAAGAACGATCAATCCGCTCAGGAAATACATGAAACTCAGACTGAAGGACTGCGAGATGATCCCCAGGACGATTGAGCCTGTCCCGATACCCAGATCGAAAGCAGCAGTGAAAGTGCTCATGGCAGCAGCTCGTCCTTTCTCGCTCACAAGGTCCACAAGGAGAGCCATCAGGGCAGGATGTAAAAGACCGAAGCCCATGCCATATAAAAACGCTGCGATCAGAAAAGAAGAAAGCGACCCGGCATATGACAGCGTCCATAGACCTGAAATTATCACTGCCATACCGGGCACTATGACAAACTTCCTTCCTTTGATATCTGAAATCTTGCCTGCCAGCGTCCTGATGAGAAGCACGGTTACTGCAAATACTGATAAGAATATGGCAGCTGTCAGGTCTGTTCCACTGTAGGGGAGATTGTATTTCGCTGCAAACCCGGTTAAAAACATTCCAGGACCGATGTTCTGCTCCTGGGTAAATACAGGCAGAAAAGAGACGATCGAGCCGTATGTAAGTGTAACAATGAACATCAGAGAGGCAGGGAAAAACGCTTCTTTGCTGAAAAGTGAGGTTTTCGGGCGGACAACTTTAGTTTCTGAAATTGGAAGAACCAGGAGAAGGGATACCAGGGCGATGGCAGAGCATACCAGGAACAGCATCTGGAAATCAGAGGAATAAAGCAGCAGTACGCTCAATACAGGACCTATCGCCATGGCAAAGTTTGCGGACATGCCGTATACGCCCATCGCCTCTCCTCTTCGACTCTGTGGGGCGATATCAGCTATCAGAGTGGCTGAGGCGGTGGTTGCAGCACCCCACCCGATGCCATGGACTGCCCTCAGAATGAGCAGGGATCTGACATCTGTGGTATAATTGTAAAGCAGCATGGATAGAAGAAACACGATCAAACCTGCGATAAGGACGTTCTTTCTTCCTCGTACGTCAATCTCGCGGCCGATGAAAGGACGCAATAAAACAGCAGATATGGTGAAAACGCCAATAATAAAGCCGATATCTGATTTTGAGCCACCTATTTTCATGATATAGACAGGCAGAGGAACGAGCAGAAAATAGAAACTCACAAAAACTGCGATCGTGGAAAGGCTGGTCAGCACAAAGTTCCTGGTAAAAAGTTTCTCCTTTTGCATGGTCTTGAAATATTACTCTTGCATTCCATTTTCCATCTCTTTCAGCATCTTTGCAGTTATCTCATGATTGATGAAAAGTTCATGCATCTCCTCAAGTACCCTGTTCCTTGCATACCTGTCAATGGTCCATTTGATGCCAGGATACCTTACATCCATTAAGATCAAACCGTGCGGACCCTGAGGCTCAAGCCTGTCGCTGATAGAGCAATCGAGCATTCTCTCAAGCCAGTCTCTGTCTTTTTCACCTTTCCCTATGAGTTTCAGGGCAGTGGCGATCTTCCTGACCATATGCCATATGAACCTGTTCGCTACGATGTCAAGATAGATCCATTCTCCATGCTTTTGAATGGAGATCTTTCTTATATCGCAGGCAGTTGGCTTTCCAGGTTCTGGTGTTGCAAAATTCCTGAAATCGTGTGAACCTGAAAAAATCGAGGCTGCGTCTTTTATTTTGTCAAAATCAAGTCCCTCACCCCACTGCATATACCTGTACTCTCTTTCCTGTGCAGATTTCCTTGCATTGAAGTCACTGTTCACCTCTGCCCATGCATAAGCCCAGATATGCGTGAGTTTGCTGTTGAGCGCACGCGGTGCAGAAGCATCCGGGTTCTCTGAATCAAAGGCTATCACCTGACCCAGTGCATGCACTCCCCTGTCTGTTCTTCCAGCAGCAGAGTATCTTGCTTTTGAGGGATTCTTGAGTGCTCCAAGTTCTTTCATCGCCTTCAGGAGCTTTCCTTCTATTGTGGGAACGCCGGGCTGTGTCTGAAATCCGTAGTATTCCGTCCCAAGATATGCAAGCTTGAGAGCGATTCTCATCCTGCATTACCTCATAAAAGCTGTGATTAGCTGCTTCTCCTTCATGGCAAGGTCAGTTACCTCGATCTCGCTAAAACCCGCACTTTCAAGCCAGTCCCCATACTGTGCCTCTGTCCAGGTACCCCCGCTCTCTGTATTCGCAAGCATATTAACAGCGAACATCTCTGCCCCAGGACTCCTTCCACGCACAAAGTCCTCGATCGCGATCAATCCATTTTCACCCAGCAGGTTCTTCACACGTTTTATCAGCAGTCTATTCTCCTCCGCAGAATAGATATGGCATATATTGCCCATGAAAACGATATCAAACGGTTCTGAGAATTCCCGCACAAAATCGCTTTCAGTAAAATCCCCTTTCTTCAGAACAAGGTTCTTTATCCCGTCGAGTTCGAATTCTGCTCTCACATACTCTATGACCTCTGGCATGTCATAAAGAACAGCCACAAGACCCCTGCGAATAAATGCTCTTGAGTATCTTCCCGGCCCTCCGCCAAGATCCAGTACTGTTTTTGCGTCTTTTTTTCTCTCAAGGCAGCGGGTCACAACATCCTCCACGATCGTGTCAGGTCTTGATGCCATGGCATGCATAAAGGCTCCCACGTCATGCTTTTCCCTTTCAGGTCTTGCACCCCTGATAATATCAGGAAGTTTAAGCCATGCTTCCAGGATATCCAGTAAATGGGGAAGATAACCTCCGACGTATTCTTCTCCCTGCTCCAGTAAGTAAGGACGCGCTCTGTCTGCTATGATATATCTGTCCTTTTTCTTATCAACATAGCCAAGAGAGGAGAGCGCTTCTATAATGATATAAAGCGCCCTTTCATCTGCCTGAAGTTCGTGTTTGAGGGATGCAATATCCTTTTCCATAGAGAGCGCACTGAAAATCCCTGCTTTGAAAGCTGCACCAACCAGTACCAGTTCTCTTGCATCATCGCCTGCACTTTCAATATCGAATTCTGATTGCTGCATGTTCAAGTACTCTGTCTGAAATACCGTTCAAACTATTTAACTGACCTGATATAAGGATTTATCGAAGAGATCTTAGAGCGACTGCTGATGTTTCAGCAGAACTTATCCAGCAATTCCAGCCTGTCAGATTGCATTTTGAAACGTCAAAAATCTTATATGATATCAAAATGATATAATTCCTATCATGGCAGAAACTCAGGTAATTTTCAGGCTTGATAAAAGGTTGCTTAGAGAACTTGACGAAACTCTGAAAATCTCTGGATTCAAGACAAGGAATGAGTGGTTCAGGGCAATAATCAGAGAATTCCTTGATGATATCGAGCGGAAAAAAGCGCTTCAGAAGCTCAGGGCGCTTGAAATGAAAGGATTGGAAGATGAAGATATCGAAGAAATGGTTAGCAAATGGCGGTCTGAGAAAACTTAGATGATAATTGTCGATAACAAAAGTTGTTATCAGGTTATATCCTCTGATGAAAAGGGAGCCTGAGAATTAAAAATAATTCAACAGCAAATAGGGTTAAAATCCAGCCGATGGATAGGATTGACAGGATAAATTTCTTGCATTTCACCTGTTATCCCGTCCATTTACTGGATGGGTTCGTTTCATCCAAAACCTATTTATTCACATAATACAAAATAAGTATGTTCGTAATATAACGAATAATTTAAGAGGGACAATCCAAGATGGAAATAGTTAAGAAAAATTTTCACACTCTGCTGGAGAATACAAAGACACTTGCGGATATCTTCGAGGTCGTGAAGTCAACTGTATGGCAGAACCATAGAAAGAGCCGCGCAGGTCTGATGCTGGGACTTGCCAACCTGGGGAACCATCCTCAGGGATTCCTGGGTGCATTTTATCCTGTCGGCACAAATGTCATAGTGATGAACAAGATCCCGCTCGAGAGGATCAAAGAGACAAGACCAGAACTGTACAGACCCTATATCTTTCATATCCTGCTCCATGAATATCTCCACACCCTGGGGTATATGGATGAGAGCGGTGTAAGGCAGATGGTGCTCGATATCACAAGGAACGCCTTTGGAGATGAGCATCTTGCAACAAGGATAGCGGCTGATACCATGCCTTTCTTCAAGAATCTGGTGTATCCGGATGCTGCATGGAAGCCTGATGATACGAAGCTTGAGATCGTGAAGGGTTTTGACAGGGAAAGCACGAGCTACATCGGGTAATTTAAAAACCTCACACTAGATCAAAAGCACATCCACCAGCAGAAGTTCAGCATCGTCCTCTGCTTCGATGTGCAGTTCTTTCTCTTCTGTGATTTTCGCTGCTCCGAGCACAGGAACATGCATGCTGTTCACCTCTACAGATCCGCCTTCCAGGACATAGAGATATAAGCCTCGCCCGTCCTCAATCACGAATTCAACCTTTTTACCTTTTTCAAGAAAATTTGAATTCTCGTTCATAAATACCTGACGCAAGCCCAGACAATCTATTATATACAAAGAAAAAGAAGTAATATAATTCCCGGTGATCTCTCATGAAAACAATCAATGAACTGATTCAAAAAGCTATAGAACTTCAGGCAGGTGGACTTTCTACAGGTCAGATCGCGGATGAATTGAACGTTTCCAGAGAAACTGCAACCTGGCTTCTTACCCATACGAAAAAGAAAGATGTGACCCAGGCTCCAAAGGACATCTATATAGACTGGAGCAATATCGGGCGAAGTTCAAGCAGGCAGAGATTGATTGCAAGTGCACTGGTCGATATCATCCTTGATAATCTTGAAGATCAGGAAAAGTACATAGATGTTGTGGTGGGTGTAGCCCTCAGCGGAATTCCACTTGCAAGCCTGGTGGCAGAGGAATTAGGATGCGAATTTGCCACATATCATCCGAACAAACAGAGGTGGGAGCCAGAATCAATGGAAATCAAAGGTACAATCAGCCAGAATTTTGCAAAGGTCGAAGGGAAGGAGTGCGTACTTATAGACGATGTTGTTACTACGGGCACAACAATTACAGAGGCAGTATCAGTGCTTGAGGAACTTGGAGCAAAACCTGTAGCAATCGCCGTACTCGTTGATAAAATAGGAATTGATGAAATCCATGGTATACCGCTCAATGCCCTGCTGCGTGTGACAAGAGTGGATAAAATAGAATAGATAAATGCCAAATTGGGCTATACATCTGATTGTTCCACTGCTTGCCCTTCTGATAACGGGTAAGAAGGAGGACTATAAGTATATTCTTTTACTGTTACCTCTGGCAATACTTCCTGATCTGGACACGTTCGTGACACAGCACAGGGCGCTGCTGCACAACATCTTTATCCCTCTGATCCTTCTTGCTTCAGGCTGGATAATCAGAGAAAAAAGGACGCTCTTTGTTATCGCCGCAATTTATACAGGGTCGCATGTCATTCTGGATATGTTCAGCGGAGGAGTGGTTCTTTTCTATCCTCTTTACGACAAGATAACATACGTGGATATCAGCCTCAGGATGAGCCAGGCGAATGATTTAATATGGACTTTTGACTATGGTTTTGCTGAATATGGAAAAAATTGGATGAATGCATACGGCTATATCACTGACAGTGCAGGTACAGGCGCAATGGCTTTCATCCTGCTTGCTGTTATATGCGCGGTTTACAGGAACAGAATAATGGGGCATGAATGACAAAGAACCTCATGGTGATCGGAACAAGCTCTCATGCAGGGAAAAGTATGCTGGTCACTGCACTGTGCAGGAGCATTTCCAGGAAATACAGTGTCGCTCCCTTTAAAGCCCAGAACATGAGCCTCAACTCATGGATCACAAAGGAAGGCAGAGAGATAGGGATCGCTCAGGCAATCCAGGCAAAGGCAGCAAGGATAGAGCCAACTTCCGACATGAATCCTGTGCTGCTCAAGCCCAAAGGCGACCATCTCTCGCAGGTGATTATTCTTGGAAAGCCGTATGCAGATAAGAAAGCAGGAGATTACTATGATTCGATCGATGGGCTGATGTCGATCGTTGAAGGGGCATACAGGCGGCTTTCAAAAATATATGAAGTGATCGTCATCGAAGGGGCAGGAGGAGCAGCCGAGATCAATCTTTATGACCGAGATATAGTCAATATAGGCATCGCGAGGGCTGTAAAGCCCGATATATTGCTTGTCGGGGATATCGAGCGAGGAGGGGTGTTCGCCAGCATCTACGGGACGCTGCAGCTGCTCCCCGGCGATATAAAAGACCTTGTTTTCGGATTAATAATAAACAAGTTCAGGGGCGATATAAAACTGCTCGAGCCAGGAATAAAGCAGCTTGAAGAGCTCACAGGACTTCCTGTGCTGGGTGTAATTCCATATATGGACATAAAAATCCCGTCCGAGGACTCTGTCTCCATAAAAGATAAAGTCCGAAACCGCCATCCAGTAAGGATAGCAGTGATACGGCTCCGGCATATCTCAAATTTCACAGATTTTGAGCCTCTTGAGAAATATGCAGATCTCGAATACATTGAAGCAGGGGACGATCCTGGCGAACCTGATGCGATCATTCTTCCTGGCACCAAAAACACCATAGATGACCTGAAGGAGCTCAGGATGAAAGGAATGGACGTGAAGATCATCACAGAGGCGAAAAAAGGAACGCCTGTCATAGGGATCTGCGGGGGCTACCAGATGCTGGGTACGGAGATCGTGGACAGTGGAATCGAAGGAACTGGAGGTGAGGTATCTTTAAGAGGTCTTGGTCTTCTGGATGTATCCACCCGCTTTTGCGAATACAAAAAGCGGACAGAGCAGGTGGAAAAGATCATCACAGGCGACGGCGAGATCCTGGGGCTGATAAAAGGTGAAAGAGTGAGGGGGTATGAGATACATATGGGTGAGACCAGGAGCAATGGACATGCATTCGGGGATGACGGAAGTGTGAGCACCAGCGGGCTGATCATTGGTACCTATCTTCACGGTCTATTTGAAAACGAAAATATCAGGAACTCATTTCTCAGTTATTTATATAAGCGCAAAGATATGATATTTAAGAGCAAAGAAGAAGGCGACAGCATCGAGGAGCTTTCAAGATTTGTTGAGAACCATGTGGACATGGGATTGATATACAGGAAGATCGAGGGACAATGAAACAGCTTAAAGAGACTGCACAGAAAATAAAATCCATGGAAATACGGGGCGCTGGAAGGATCGCCAGGGCAGCGGCGGCAGAACTTCGCGATTATGCTGATAGGTTAAAGACCGATGACCTGAACGAATTCAATGAAAAGATGCAGTTCGCTGCAGAACTGCTTGTCAGCACCCGCCCGACCGCAGTATCCCTGCCAAATGCAGTGCGTGCTGTGATGAGATATAAAGGTGAGAGTGCAAATGAGGCAAGGGTGAACATCCTGAGGCTGGCAGATGAATTCATAACAGGCTCTGAGAACGCGGTGCTCAGGATAGGCGAGATAGGGGCGCGAAGAGTGCGCGATGGATATACCATAATGACGCACTGCAATTCAGCTGCAGCGATCTCTATCATGGCAACGGCATATGCTCAGGGGAAGGAGATCAGGGTCATAGCTACTGAGTCAAGACCGAGATGGCAGGGGCATCTGACGATACAGCATCTCGATAAGATCGGGATCAAAACCTTCCTGATAGTGGACTCGGCTGTTCGGTATTTCATGAAAGAGGTCGATCTTGTGATCATGGGGGCTGACGCAGTGACTGTGAACGGCTCTGTCATCAACAAGATCGGGTCTTCCCAGCTTGCTCTTGCCGCGCATGAGGCACGAAGGAATGTGATCATAGCTGCAGAGACCTATAAGTTCAGTCCAAAGACCCTCCTTGGAGAACTGGTGGAGATCGAAGAGAGGGACAGCAGCGAGGTGATAAGCAGGGAAAAGCTGGACGAATTCTCAAACATCAGCGTGAGGAACCCTGCTTTTGATGTGACGCCCAGGGAGTACATTGATCTGATCTGCACAGAAGTGGGCGCGATACCTCCAGAGATGGCGTATATAATCATCAAGGATTATCTCGGATGGGGAATAGAAGAGATGAACTCAAACATGAGGATATGAAGAATATTATTTATCTATGAATCTTCAGATTCATGATCAGTTTCACTCTGCTCTTACCAATCATTTAAGCCTGTCCTCTACCTGAAGTCTTCATATATGTCAAAAGAGTTGAGGCAGGAATTTCCTGAGCTGAAAAAGTGGTGCAAACAGAGTCTATGGGTGCCAGGTTGCCATCATGGGTCGGTTGGGCAGGGCTGGGAAAGTTGTCCAGAAGTATATTGAAGGACAGGACAGAAGAACTGACGGACAAAACAAAAAATCGGTACGCTGAGGATTATTTACAGGCCTTGGACTTAAATCCGAGGTATGTGACTGCAACAATACTCGTTCTCATGCTCCCGAAAGGCAACAGATAACTGAATTTCTCACGAAATGCTGAAATTGAGGTGCACATAGGCAGAGATAGGTAAAAAGTTATATGTTCTAAAATTAACTTCTAATTGTGAATACAATGTATTGGGTTATGCTTTAATACCCATAAGGATAGATTCAGATTGAAGATTCGCGAAATCATAATTGCTAAAAGCCGACGGTTGGTATCTTGTTGCCACAAAAGGCAGCCATCAGCAATATAAGCATCCAACCAAACCGGGTAGAGTAACAATCGCAGGTCATCCAAGTGATGATTTAGCGCCAGGAACATTAAACAGTATATTAAAACAAGCTCAATTGAAGAAGGTGAAGTAACATGTATCGTTTCCTAGTTGTAATCGAAAAAGCAAACAATAACTACTCGGCCTATTCACCGGATTTACAGGGGTGTGTAGCTACTGGTGAAACCCGCGAAGAAGCTGAGAAGAATATGTATGAAGCTATTGAAATGCATATACAGGGATTATTGGAGGATAAATTACCCATTCCAGAATCAAAATCTTTTGCAGAGTATATAGCGGTTGCTGAAAAATCAAGTATGGAACAAACGGCTTAAAGACATTCTGTTCCCTCCAAAACATTTATTTCTCTATTGAATTTCTGCGCCTGAATTAAAACACTGAAATAGTGTAAACCTTGATCGGAGTGAACTACCTCACGCTAAAGCTGTGAAGCTTCCTGTTTCATCGGTTCTCTATTGAGAATACTCTGACAGGCTTTAATTCCCGTAGTTCCTGCGGTACTTCGATTCAATATGATTTTGGCTGCTATATGGTCTCTGTC
>JAPZAV010000125.1 GCA_027460465.1 Candidatus Methanoperedens sp.
GGGTAACCAAGCGGCCAAAGGTGCAGGACTTAAGATCCTGTTGCGCAGGCATTCGTGGGTTCAAATCCCATCCCCCGCACTTAAATATATTCAAGAGAAAGAGTTTATAAAACCCTTTAGACATTTATATTATGTGGAAAACATCATAAAAGTACTGGAAGAAGAATCCGATGTCTTGTTTGCTTATTTATTCGGCTCCCATGCAAAAGGTACACAGAATGAAAGAAGCGACATCGACATTGCTGTTTACTTAAGAGACGAGAGCCTGCTTGAGAAGAGCCCGCTGTATCCTTCCAGACTGGCAATAAAAATTGAGATGGTACTGGGTGAAAAAAAAACAGTTGATGTTAGGGTTCTTAACGGCTCAACCCTAAGATTCAGAAGCCAGGTCTTAAGATATGGAAAGCTTCTGCATTCAAAAGATGAGAAAGAAAGAATAGAATTTGAGACAAAATCTCTGGCGCAATATTACGATTTTAAACCTCATCTTGATATGTACGATGCTGCAAGGCGGGCGAGGCTCGGGGTATGATCAGTAGCGAGGTCATAAATGCCATGATCGATCTCATTGATGAGAATATCCGACTTATTGAAGAGATAAGGTCACAGGGATTTGAATCATTCTCAAAAAGCTTCAGGGATATTCAGGCTGCGAAGCATTCATTGCAGGAAGCGATAGAGGCATGTCTTGATATTGGAAGCCATATCATAGCTGAAAGAGGTTTCAGAAGAGCAGAAGACTATAAAGATATTTATAATGTTCTGGAAGAAGAAGCGATCATAGACCCTGTTTTATCTTCAAAGCTCCAGGAGATGGCCAAGTTCAGAAACCTGCTCGTCCACAGATATGGGAAAATAGACACAAGACGGCTTTTTATTATTATGTCGGAAAATACAAAAGATATTCAGGATTTCGTTAAGAGGATCTTGAAATATATTCCTCACGAAAGCTTCAAAGCATGAAAAGATATGTAGATGCAGGCAGATAATATTAATAAAATTCTCTTATCAGGACTGAAACAATGGAACCTTACTTTCACCTCAAAGGCAGTTTCAAAACAAGCTCTCCGGCTTTAGAAGCTCGCGGAGATATTGAAAAGTTCATAGAAGAAGCAAAATCCACGATACTGCAGAAAGGCGTTCCAGCAGGCAGAGGTGCAAAGATCATTGCCTGGGAAGTCAGGGACAGCAGCATTTTCTTTGATATCGAATCAGACCGCTACCTTCGCGCGCATGATGCCTTCATAAGGCTTCGAAAGCCGCTTGCTGGAATGCTTGGCAAGAAATACAAGATCGGAATAAGAGGCGCGGAAGTGGAAGAGTTCACTGTTAAATTACCCTCAGAGCGCGAGCTGTCACAGACAAAGATACCATATGTCAGAGGAACAGGATTTACGGACGGCATGATCACACTCTCGCTCGAACTCGGGGAAGCCGAGCTTGAGAACAAAGTGCCTGACAGGATAATCTCTCTCATCGAGGACAAGATAGCAGCGCAGAGCTTTGGCGGCAAAGCAGAGCACTGGAGCCTTCTCTGGGAGAGCCCGAAAAAAGAGATGAAGTTCAGCGGCGATCCGACTGTTGAGGCAGAAAAGCGCGGCTGGATAAAGAGGGCAGCGGGCAGAGGTCAGTGGATTCACGGCGCGCAGATGACGCATATCTTCAGGACTTTTGAGCAGATCGTGATAGATGAAGTGATAAAACCCCTGGGATATGTTGAAATGATATTTCCCAAGCTTGTGCCCTGGGACGTATGGAAACATTCAGGTCATGCTAAAGGGATATATCCAGAGATCTATTATGTCTCCCCTCCAAAGACAAGAGACCCTGCGTTCTGGGAGGATGTGATAGATTATTATAAGGTCACGCTCGAGGTTCCTCTTGATCTCATAGCACAGAAGATCGACAAACCCCTGGGAGGGATGTGCTATGCCCAGTGCCCCTCGTTCTGGCCTTTCCTGCAGGGAAAGACCATAGCAGATGATTCGTTCCCGATCAAGGTATTTGATAGATCCGGAACCTCGCACAGGTATGAGAGCGGAGGCATACACGGGATGGAAAGGGTGGACGAGTTCCACAGGATAGAGCTCGTTTTCATCGGTACGCCGGATCAGGTGCTCGCTCATTCGAAACAAATGCAGGAATGCTACAAACACATATTCAATGACATCCTCGACCTTGAGTGGAGGATGGCGTGGGTCACCCCATGGTTCATGGCTCAGGAAGGAATGACCGGACTTGCAGAGAAAAAAGATGTTGGCACGATAGATTTCGAGGCGCCACTTCCGTATAGAGGAAAGGAGGGTGAGTGGCTTGAGTTCCAGAACCTGAGCGTAAACGGGGATAAGTACCCAAAGGGCTTCAATGTGAAGCTGCAGTCAGGAAAGGAAGTATGGAGCGGATGTTCTGGCGTGGGGCTTGAGAGGTGGGCAAGCGTGTTTTTTGCTCAGAAAGGGTTTGAACCTGAGGACTGGCCCCTCAAGTTCAGGGAGAGAGCCGGGGATATCCCGAAGAGCATCAGGTTCATGTAAGTTCAGGTCTGCTGCTCCTCTTTACTTTCATCCTCCAGCTTCTTCTGCTCTCCGTTATCCTCTTTCGCCAGCGTCGCCACACCGACCACTCGATCCCCGTCCTCCACGTTCATGATCTTCACACCCTGGGTGTTCCTGCCCTGCACTCGTATCCCGTTCACAGGAACGCGGATTATGATGCCTTTCGATGTGGTAAGCATGATCTCGTCCCCTTCGTGTACTGTCCTTATATCCACCACATTCCCGTTCCTCACGCTCACGTCGATTGTTATCACACCCTGTCCGCCCCGGTTCATGGTGCGGTATTCTTCAAACCCTGTGCGCTTGCCATAGCCGTTCTCTGTGACCGTTAGAAGGGTTGCCCCCTCCTCCACCACAGCAGTGCTCACCACTTCATCCTCTCCCACAAGTTTCATGCCCCTGACACCGTAAGCACCTCGACCCATATCTCGAACATCATTCTCATTGAACCTTATCGCCTTGCCGTGCTTTGTTCCGATGACAACATCTTTTGTGCCGTCGGTGAGCTTCACAGATACAAGCTTATCCCCATCGTCGAGCGAAATGGCGATGATCCCTGTCTTCCTTGGATTTGAGAACTCAGAAAGTGCAGTCTTCTTTGCTGTGCCTTTCCCTGTAATCATAAGAAGATAGTGCTTATCATCGAATCTGCTGATGGGAGCGTATGCGCTGATCCTTTCACCCTGCTCAAGCTGTAGAAGATTTACGATTGCAGTTCCGCGCGCCTGCCTGCCCGCAGTTGGAACCTCGTACACCTTGAGCCAGTAGACTTTTCCTTTATCCGTGAAGAACAGGATATAATCATGCGTATTGCCTATGAAAAGGTCGCTGACGAAATCCTCTTCCTTGGTCTCCATACCCATCACGCCTTTCCCGCCCCTGCGCTGCTGTCTGTACGCGTCCACAGCGATCCGTTTGATATAACCGCTGTTTGTGATCGTTATCACATCGTCTTCTCTGGGTATCAGGTCCTCTGTCACAAGCTCACCTGTGCTCTCGATGATCTCTGTCCGCCTTTTGTCTGCAAAGTGTGTTTTAAGCCCGGAAAGCTCGGTCTTGATCATTGCAAGTATCTTTGCTTCGCTTGCCAGAAGTTCCTTGAGCCATGTAATGGTTTTGAGCAGTTCGCTGTATTCTGATTCTATCTTCTCGCGCTCAAGACCCGTAAGCCGCTGAAGCCTCATGTCAAGAATAGCCTTTGCCTGTTCCTCGCTCAGGTTGAACTTCGAGACAAGACCCACACGTGCGTCGTCGGGCGTCTTTGAAGCTTTTATCAGTTTTATGACCTCATCGATATTGTCAAGTGCGATCCTCAAGCCTTCGAGTATATGTGCCCGCTGCTGAGCCTTCTTAAGCTCGAACTGGGTTCGCCTGATTATTACATGCTTTCTATGGGAGATGTAATTGAGGATCAGATCCTTTAATGTCAGGAGCCTTGGCTGTCCATCAACGAGCGCAAGGTTGATGACACCGAACGAGGTCTCAAGCGCCGTGTGCGAGTACAGCTGGTTCAGGATGATATTCCCCTGCGCCTGCCTCGATATTTCCATGACTATGCGTATACCGTCTTTATCCGACTCGTCGCGCAGGTCTGTGATGCCCATGATCTTTTTATCACGCACAAGAGAAGCGATATCCTCGATCAGCTTTGCCTTGTTCACCTGATATGGGAGTTCGGTGACGATTATCTGTTCTTTATTCTTCAGTTCCTCAATTCTGGCACGGGCACGCATCTTGATCGAGCCCCTTCCTGTGGAATACGCGTCGATTATTCCCTGCCGCCCATAGATGAAACCTGCAGTTGGAAAATCAGGACCTTTAACGATCTTCATAAGCTCGATCAGGCCAGCATCCGGCTCATCGATGACCTTTATTACACCTTCTATGACCTCTCCCAGGTTATGCGGCGGCATGTTCGTCGCCATGCCCACTGCAATGCCTGTGGAACCGTTGATGAGAAGGTTGGGGAGTTTGCACGGCAGGACAATCGGCTCTTTCAGAGAATCATCATAGTTGGGTACAAAATCAACGGTCTCTTTATCTATATCACCGAGTACCTCCTCTGCGATCTTCGCGAGCCGCACCTCTGTGTAACGCATGGCAGCGGCTGAATCTCCATCAATGCTGCCGAAGTTCCCCTGCCCGTCTATCAAAGGATATCTTAATGAGAAGTGCTGCACCATCCTGACCAGAGCATCATAAACTGCCATATCACCGTGCGGATGATACTTGCCCAGGACGTCGCCCACTATCCTTGCGGATTTCTTGTAGGGCTTATCGTACGTCATCCCCTGCTCGTTCATCGCATAGAGAATGCGCCTGTGCACAGGTTTCAATCCGTCCCTGACATCTGGCAGAGCGCGTCCCACGATCACGCTCATGGCGTAATCTATGTATGAGCGCCTCATCTCATCTTCTATCTTGACAGGTCGCGCCTCGGGAGGGCGCACACACGTATGCCTGCGGGCATACGTGGATACCCGATAAACTAATCTGCGTTCATCTGCGTTTATCTGCGGTTTTTTATTTACTTTCTTCACCGCACTATTATCAGAAAATACTTTCATTTCAAAACCTCTTGTATAAAATCAGCAACTTCATTTAATCTATTTTTATCAAAATCTGAATTATTCCCAAAAAACAATTTATACTCGTCAATTTTGCTATCTTTTACAGGAATTATTTTTTGTATGGATTTTTCTATATTTGAAAGCTGCTCCTTCTTAGAAGTACTTTCTTTTAATTCTGAAATATCTAGTATTTGAATGAACGTTACCGATTCATCCATATCAATAGGTTGATTGCTTTCAGATTCATGGATATAATTGGAAGACAAAGCTGATGTAAGAAATTTCCCACATATTTTACTTGGCGTTATGCCAGATTCTTCAATTTCAATAATCACTTTAATTCTTTCATTCTTTAATATCATTAAATCAACATTACAATATTCTGTATCGTTTCCTTTCTCTGTTGAGCAAAATAAAGGAATATTTTGTGTTCCACCACATTCAACACTTTTTAATATTTTGCAATCGGGAAATTGAATGAAGGCTGCAATTTTTTTATGCAATGGATTATTAATTGCTCTTCCATTTATCGCCATGCTTCTATTATCCATATATAACCTTCCCCTTTTTCATTAGGGAACTAATAAACTCCGTAGACACATTTTTTTCCATTTCTTAACTTCCTGCAGGGTATAAACGATGCTCTCTTTCGGAACGCTGTCTTTAGTCGGGGTTCCGTATGCGCATGATCCAAAGAGGATGGTTTTTACAGGATTAACTCCTATAACGATGCAGTTTTTTATTTCTGGTATAAGTTCTTCTGTTATTGGTCGCATGGATTTTTTTATTGGCAGATTTATATCTCCTTGCCTCACTTGACTTTATTTACCGCTTATCTCTTAATCTTAATAGCTTCTCGATATACTCATATACAAACCGTGCACTTTCCACAGTTTCCTTAGCTATGGCTTCTGAATAAATTCTTTCCATATAGAACGATGGTTCTCTATCCTTTGCCAGCCTTCTGGAGATTGTCGCAATTTTCTTTAAATTATCTACATCCTGAGAAAATTTCACCATATGTTCAAGGAAAACATCACCAACATCATGCACCTTTGGATATTCAATTCCGATTAACCTCAGAATTCCCTTCAATGCAAGTTCAACAGTCTCTTGCGACCTCCGAACCGCCAGATTATACGAAGATTTTGTGTAGGCTCTCTGTGCCTCCTCCAAACAGTCTCCAGCCTCTTTTATCATACTCTTAGCTGCTTCTATATTCATATTTCAAAAGATTCTCCAAATTTTATATTAGGTGCAAGAATCCAATACCAGCTTCCATCCTCACGGGTTATTCGTTTTGACTCAAGGTCTCTCAGCCTTTTTCTCAGTTT
>JAPZAV010000126.1 GCA_027460465.1 Candidatus Methanoperedens sp.
TATGCCTGGATAAAGGAATGCATCCAAGTACGCATCTGCCCTGTCTCTGGCAAACATTGCTTTGCTTCAGCAATCTCTTTATTTCTTCTTCAGGAGGCGGCTGCCCATCGAAAAGCCCACCTGGCACATCAGTTATTGATAGATCCAGATCAAAGTCGCCAGTGATCCTGCCGCCCTCGTTTTTTATATTGACTATGCTTTTCTCCCCTTCATCTATGAGCGCCTGTCCTGCCTCCTGGAAGACCCTGGTTTTTTCAAGTTTGTTATTACTCAGACCTGATGTAGTGGTGATCTTATTTACCCCTATGAAGGCTTTTGCGATCTCAAAGTAATCTTCCAGCTTCCTTTCGGTTGACTGGGTAGGCCAGTCCTTATAGACACTGGCATGGGGCGCAATTGTCACATTGGAATATATCAGAGTTCCTCCTCCCAGACCGCTTGCACAGATAACAGACACCTTGCCAAGGATTCTAAGATCGTAAAGACCTGTTTTGCTCAGCCCTCTTGCAAACGACAGGAGCTCAAGAACTCCTTTAACATTGTCGGGATGAGCCCAGAAATGATACGGTCTGTTATTATCTTCCAGATACTCTCGCATGTTTGGACTGGTCTTTCTTTTCTCTTTTGGAGTATAGTTCATCTCATGCGTAAGCCACCACTGCCCGCGCTCCAGAACACAGACCTTCTTATCAGTGTTATTGATTGAATTGTCATGTTCAAACCTGTTTGCCAGGGAAAGCGCAAGTATTGTGCCGCCGAATCCAGAACCTACCACTACTGCTTCAAATTTCTCATCTTGATCCATCGTTCTTCCTCAGCATCTCGATCAACTTCGGTACTATTTCATACAGGTCGCCGACTATGCCATAATCACATGCCTTTAAGATTGGCGCATTGGGATCGCTGTTGATAGCCACAATCGTCCCGGCTTCCCTTATGCCTGCAATATGCTGCACCTGCCCTGAAATGCCTATGGCAACGTAGAGCTTTGGTTTTACCTTATGCCCTGATAGTCCCACCCAGTGCTCTTCCGAGAGCCATTTGAAATCAGCCGCAATAGATCTTGAGCAGCCCACCGCACCGCCAAGCACCTGTGCAAGTGATTCAATGAGTTTCAGGTCTTCTTTTTTCTTTATGCCCCTGCCCCCTGAGACTATGACATCCGCTTCCTCTATTCTCAGCTCCTGAGGCGCCTTTTTCTTTATCTCCAGGACCTGCACTTTTTGTGCTGAAGGCATAAATGGTATTTTGATGAGCTCGCCTTTCCTGGATTTATCCATCTTTTTTTCAAACTTTCTCGGAGGCAAAGTAAAGATCCGGGGTTTTTTCAAAAACCTCTGTACTGCTATGAATCTGCCTCCAAGCACCAGACGCTTTATTGTGAGCTGTTTCTCTTCAAGAGAAAAATCAATGCAATCCGTGGCGCAGCCCACCCCGAGTTTCTGCGCCAGCCTTGGAGCGACTTCCTTTCCAAGCCTTGTTCCGCCGATCAAAAGGGTCTCTGGTTTGAACTGTTCAAGAAGCGAAGAGATGCCATCCACCACAGGGTCAGCATGGGGTTCCGAGTCAATAAGGAACACTCTGTCAGCCCCGGATTCGATATGCTTTTCCTCGCTGCCCTGCCTGAACGAGACAGAAGCGAGCTCTGTTTTTAATGAATCTGCAAGCTCTCTTCCTTTTGCAAGGATTTCAAGTGCGGTTTCAAGATCTTCAGAAAATGCGAGAATCATTTCATCACCTATTTTTCAGATATTATTACTCGTGCAAGTTCCCCGATATCCTTCAGGATTATTCCTTTGCGCTTCATTTCAACTGCCTGTATGCTCAGGGTCTCAACACCGCTTTCAGGCTTCGCATGACCTGTTTCAGTTATTTTTTTCTTTGAAGCACCGAGTATCTGCACCAGTGTGGGGATCCTTGGCTCGTTTATATCTTTGGTGACAGTCACCAGAGCAGGGAGTTTCGCTTCTGCCAGCTCGTATCCGTTCTCAAGATCCCTTTCCCCAACAATCCCGCCCTCTTTCAGTTCAATTCTTCTTGCATATGTCAGCACCGCAATTCCAAGAGCCTGCGCCAGCCTTGGACCGATCTGGAAAGAATACTCATCAATCGAAGCCTCTCCGCACAGAATAAGATCGTACTTCATATTCTGAATCATTCCAGCCAGAAAAGTCGCTGTACCGAGTGAATCTGATTCTATCTCATAAATAACAGCTTCATCAGCGCCCATTGCCAGTACCTCTTTTGCAGCATCTTTTGTTCCTCTGATTATGGCAAGGACTTTTCCACCGTGCTTTTCTCTGATCCTTATCGCTTCTTCAAGTGCGTTCTTATCAAAATCGCTGAGCTTTTTTGCTACTCCTTCTGTCACAGGACGTCTTGAAGCAGAATCCACCTTTATCTGTGCAAGATCATATATCTGTTTGATACATACTATGATATCCATGATTGCCTCCTCATTTCAGTACGGGGTAAAATCTTTCCCCAGGATCTCTTTTCCAATTATTATTCTCATGATATTCATTGCTCCTTCTGCCCCGATTATATAGGAGTATACGCCCCTCAGACCTCTTTCAAGCCCTGCTTCTCTGGTATAGCCGTATGCTCCATACCATGTCAGAACATCCCTGATGATGTCAAAAGCTGTTGTGGGAGCAACAAGTTTACAGCATGCCACAGCTTTATTTATTTCCCCGTGGCTGAACCTGTTTTTCCCGTACATCTGATCAAGCATCCAGGCTGCTCTGTAAACGAGCAGCCGGGCAGATTCAAGCCTGGCATAATCATCTGCCATCTGGAACTGTATGCCTTCGAATTTGGCGAGCGGAGTGCCGAAAGCCTGTCTTTCTTTTATGTACTCTATCCCTGATTCCAGAGCCTTCTCAGCCGCACCTATGCAGGCTGCAGCCACAAGCGTCCGGGCGCAGTTAAAGCCTTCCATCGCGTAATGGATACCTCTGTTCCATTCCCCTATGAGATAATGCTCAGGTATCTCCACGTTTGTTATGTTTATTGCGCCTGTGGATATTCCTTCTCTGCCCATCTGCTTAAAGATGCTCGTATTTATTCCGGGCGTATCTTTTACAGGAAGGTAGCAGACCGATAGTCCTTTATGACCTGGTTCCTGCTCCGTTTTCACGATCGTGACATAACCTCCTCCATATTTTTCAGCCTCTCTGACACCGCTTATGAAGCTCTTTGCCCCGTTCACCACAAGTTTTCCCTCTTTTTTTTCCAGTGTGGTCGAGATCGAGGCAATGTCAGAGCCGCCTGTTGCCTCGGTCGAAGCTATGCCAAGAAAATTCTTTCCATTTGTAACACCGGGAAGGATTTCCTCTCTGGCTTTTGCAGTGCCGTATCTCTCCATCAGGAAACCCCAGCCGGCTTCTACCAGATAATAAACAGCAGTAGCCATACTTATGTCAGCTCGCGCGATTTCCTCTGCTGCTATGCTCGCTTCTGTGAAGTCTGCTCCTGAACCCCCGTATTTTTCAGAGATCGTCATACCGAGAAGGCCGAAACCTGCCATATCAGCCAGAACATCGTTCGGTATCTCTCCTTTCTCATCGATCTCGCCAGCACGCGGAGCAAGTTTTTTCTCGCAGAACCCGCGCACAGACTTTCTGAAAAGTTCCTGTTCTTCGCTGAAGGAAAAATCCATGTTTACCCCAATCATGTTATTTCTTTCGTGGTTAATTAAGTTATTGCTTGAGCTTTTCTGATCAGGCATCATTCATGGAAAAATTTAGTCACTACCCCGGAATGGAATTCCGGGGCATCAGGAGGATGCTCGTGGCTTTAGAATATTTATTAGCATATTGATTTTCTACTTTTTGATTGAGGCGCATGTTTTCAAAGCATTAATCTGTTACTATCGCTATTAGGACTAGTAAAGTATTATGAGGTGTAACAAATTTCATATGAATGAATTTAACAGATCATGAATTTTGTATATCTGAATCGAAATAGATATACATATGGAGGCAGGAAATATGGATATCGATTTTAAAAATCCTTTTAAAATATTGATTATTGTTATATTAATTACAAGCTTAATAATATTGATTATTCATAATTTGAGAACAGATCCAGATTGGATCGAAAGAATTAAGAAAATCGATGATAAAATTAAAAATGGAGAAGTAAAATACGATCCCATAATAGAAAATAATGAATTAAAGGGAAGAAGATATTATAATGTGACTCATTTCGCGACGGATAACATTAATCGTAAAGGGAAGACATTTAGAAGAGACTATTACGATGAAAATGGTGAAGTATTTGCTAGAAGTTTTTATGATGGAGCTGGTAAAAGGGTAGCATATATGTTGCACTTTGATAATGAATCCGTGACAATTCCGGTTATTCTCCAATCAGAACATAAGAAAAGCATGGAATCCATCGAGTATTTCGACAATGAGACCATGACAATTCTGGTAATTCCTCCTCCCGGCATCTATATATGAATATAAGAACTTTGTTTTTGTCATTGTTTTTTTTGATATTAATAACATTAAATATCAGTGTTGGTATCTATATTGTCAGGTTTAATTCGATTAGTAGTTTTCTATATTTTATTATTATGCAACTATTCAATATTGGAGTTGCGTATGGATTATCAGAAATGATCTTATCTTTAGTTGTTAAGAAAAAAAATCTACCTAAAGCTAATAAAATAATTAGTTTCCCATCTGTTGCATTGCTATATGTCACATATAATGATGTAATGCCAGAGTTATTATTCAAATTAAAAGACCAAACCTACAAAAACTATGATATTTTTGTCCTTGATGATTCAACCAAAGAGAAATGTATTGAGATAATTGATAATTGTGGCTTAAGCGTAGTTAGAAGGGGTAACAGAACTGGATTTAAAGCAGGCAGTTTAAATAATTGGCTAATTTTATATGGAAATAAATATGATTATTTTATCATCGCGGATAGTGATAGTGCCTTTGAAAAAGATTTTATTGAAAACATAGTAAAATATGCAGAACACCCTTTAAATAAAAATATTGCCATATTTCAAAGTAAAATATTGCCATGGAATGATAAGAATTCTTTTCCGAGGATAGTTGGTGCTATGGCCCCGTTGGCAATCTACTTTAACGAGAAACTTGGCAATGAATGCTCTACGATTATTTCGTGGGGGCATAATAATTTGCATAGAACCGGAATAATAGTAGCAGAGGGTGGCTTTGACGAAAATTTTGTTTCAGAAGACTTTGCAACTTGTTTGAATCTGATAAAAAAAGGATATGAATGCAAAATGGTAGACGTTCTTTCCTATGAAGCGATTCCAGAAACGGTACAAAACTATTCAAAAAGGTACATACGTTGGGCAAAACAGAACTTACAACTATTAAAGCTAGATACAAGAGAAATTCTATTTACTACAAGACTGCATCTTTTTATGGGGATTTATATGTATACAATATGGGCTATCATTTTTATAGGAATTCTTATAGCAGTTTGGGGCTATAGTTCTTCTATTAATGATATTATTATTTTATTTAAATTCATTGTTAGCGGTGAAATCATTAATACGCCTTTTTTACAACCCTTCCTGTTGATAATATTCTATATATTAAATATTACACTTTTGAGACTTCCATTATCGCTGAAATTGGGAATTTCGATGAAAGACTACTTTAAAAACTTGCTTCTGAATATAGCAATTAGTAGTTATTTAATGTTCCCTCTTCTCAAAGCAGAACTGGGAACAATAACAAATGCGAAAATCACGTTTGAAGTCACCAAAAAAGGTGAAAAACCATCATCAATCTTTCAAATAATTAAAGAAATGAGAATGAGCATCCTTTTTAATATAATTATTCTTATTGGATTAATTAATAATCCTGTTTTCTTTTTTTTCAATTTTGTGTGGTTGATTCCTTTTTTAGCCTCTCCTCTAATAATCTATTCTTTTTCAGAAAACCGACATAAAATGTGAATGTATACGGTGAAATGGATTGACATTTATCTTCCGAAATTGGATAATCCGTTCCATTGAGTTGGTTAAGAATCTATTTATCCAATTACTATTATCATTAGTGTCCGAGAAATATGCCGCTTCCTAGTGGACCTCGAATATCTAAGATTTCAGAAATAATTGTTGCAATATTTGTTTCGATTATTTGCATAGAAATCATAATATTTTTTTATCGTATGATACCATTTTATACTATTCTGGGGCTCTTTATTGGTATTTTCAGTTTCGTCTTTACAATCATTAATAATACACGATTTAATGAGGCAATTGAGTTATGGTTGAAAAAGACCATAGAGTTAAGATGGTTGTTGTTAATTATTTCGATTTTTCTACTCGTCATTTTTGTAATGAATAATTACTATTTATATGGTAATGAAGAAGGGAACCTGAAATTAATTCTTCCAGATGGAAAAATAATAATTATGCCACCTTCGAAAAGTGAAGAATTAGAGCATGTTTTTCCACAAGTATCTAAAATGCCATTTATTGGTACTGAAACCTATAATACAAATGGGAATGCAAAATCACAATTCCATAATGATACCTTAGATGGCAGAAAATATTATTTTGAGATTAAATTTCATAACTATCGAAATTCTTCGGATAGCGATAGTGGATGGATGATATTTCCTTTGTGGGGCTATGATGCCAATAAGTATGATTATTTATCATTTTGGGTAAAAGGAACTAATGGAGGTGAAAAATTTGGTATTAAGTTAAAGGATACAAGTGGGAGAGAAGTCAAAGTTGAAGCGATGAAATATATAGAGGGCAATAAGGTTGATACTCGTTGGAAGCAAGTAATTATTCCCTTAGAACATTTCCTCGAAGTGGATAAATCCTCAATAGATGTTATCACCTTATATTCCGATGGTGAATTATCATTCAATTATCCAGAGACAATATATGTAACAGAATTTGAATTATATAAATAAGAGAAAGTTTTAACTGAAAGGAAAATATCGCTCTGATCATTGATTATATAATTAGTAATATTTATGTAGATCGATAAACAGATTATTCTAACTATGCGGGATTCTGAATGCAGTGGGCGCCTAAGATATTATAACATTTCTTATATGGTTTTCAATCGTCTTTCGAGAGCATGAGTTTCCATCGCCCTCAGTCACAAACCCCGTACTTAAGGGCGAGGCCTGTATATAGCGTTTTTTGCATGATGCGCGTCCTGAGTTTCAATATACCTGCTGACAACATCCCATCCATTCCCAGCACTTCCATGAAAGCAACTCGGCGCCCATAGATGGTCTCCACACCATTCCTTTAAATGCGGGAATTCGTCTCTCAGTCGCTTGCTTGACACTCCTTTAATCTTCTTCGCGATATAACTCAAAGACCTGCATGTTTTGCAGATTATACCTTCAGCGACCATTGCTACATCTCCTGTCAGTATCTTTCCCCTTAATTTGGGAGCGAATACCGTGTGATCCGTCAGCAGCGACACCGTATGCCTGTCGTGGCGAAGCTCTCGCTTTTTGGCAGGATACATGGTCAATCCTTTAGATTCTTCCTTATAAAATCCTATCGTAAGAGCGAAGCGAAAGTATTCAAATCTTAAGAGTCGGTACAGCATGGGGCGACTATAAAGATGCGCTGCAAGCCTTACCCGCATAACCTGCCGTTTCCTGACAACTGCCTGATGCGGTGACCGGCGCCACCGCGCTAAAGGAAGCGCTGTTCGCATCTGCGCTTGCGGTGAGCCTTTGGAGACGCCTCTACACAGAAAACGCCACTTTCATATATATCCAGACTCATTATAACTTCATGGCAAATGTATCGATATTGGGAAGCGAGAAATCAGGCAGGACAAGCCTTGCGGCAAATCTCGGAAAGAAGGGGACCGAGTCTGATATCACACTGTACAATTTCGTAAAAGGGGATCATATATATTCGTTCGTGGATGCCAACTCCTATCCGGGCTCGCTGAAGTCGCTTGTCAGTGCAATAAACCTCTCTGATATCGCACTTGTCTGCGTTCCATCAGCAGGGCTCAATGCTCAGACAGGGGAATGCATCATTGCTCTTGATCTTCTCGGGAGCAAGCGGGGAATGTTCGTCATCACCATGTCTGATAAATCAAACCCGGTCGCGCTCTCAGAATTATCTGAAAAGATAAAGTCAATCACCAAAGGAACGAATCTTGAGAAATGGGAGATAACAGCGGTCTCCACAACCACGTTTGAAGGGATAGAGGCGCTGAAGGAGAAGGTTTTTGCGCTCGGTGAAGAAGTAAGAAAAGCTAACGCTTCCCTGAACGACATGCAGACGCGGGTCATAGTGGATCATTTCTTCAATGTCACAGGCATAGGGTGCGTTGTTCTTGGAATAGTCACCCGGGGCACTTTGAAAGTGCACGATCAGCTGACAGTCTTCCCCATCAATAGAGCGACTGAGATCAGATCGATCCAGAGCAATGATGTGGATATGAAAACCGCGCCCGCTGGCACAAGAGTCGGACTTGCATTAAAAGGGGTGCAGTCAAAGGAATTCGACAGAGGCTATATCATTTCGCCAAAAGAAGAGGTGGCATCAAAATTCAATCTGCAGTGTCGTCTTTCAAGGTTCACGCAGCCTCTGGGTGTGGGAGATACAGTACATGTATTCGCAGGACTTCAGGACATGCCAGCGACCATTGACAGTATTTCTGCCGCAGGTAAAGAAGTCACTGAGGCGCAGGCAGGGTCTGAATGTGCTCTAACACTTTCGACCCAGAAAGAAATGGCATACAGTAGAAATGACAGAATCCTTATTGCGCAGCTCAACAACCCGAAACAGAGGTTTGTTGCAGAGTGTCATTTCGTTTAATACCTGGAAGATAAAAAGGAAGATGATGAAAGAGCAAAGATTCTATGAATTGTGCAGCGACGTTGCAGAAGCAATAGAGCAGGCAGTTTCGGGATTGATCGGAAAACCAGAAGCAGGAGAAGTACTTTATATTGGAGCAGACGGGACGCCCACAGAGAAGATAGATGAGGTTGCGGAAAACGTAGCCCTGAGTGTGCTTGAAACAGACGGCAGATCCATGCGGATCGTCAGCGAGGAGCTCGGAGAGAAAGTGATCGGAAAGGATCCTGAGTTCGCTTTCATAATCGACCCGATTGACGGCACATTCAATGCTGTGAATAATATTCCTTTTTTCTGCGTTCCTGTCGCGATAGGGAACAGAGATCTATCTGATATCAGGTACGGGTTTGTGAAAAACCTCATCAACGGGGATATCTATACTGCGGAAAAAGGAAAAGGTGCGTTTTTGAATGGTGATCAGATACATGCCTCGTCGTTTTCAAAACTTCCTGATATTAGCGTGATATCCTACAACCACTGCGCTCACGCGGTCCTGAACAGCCATACAGTCAGGAGGGTAAGGGTATTTGGATGCGCTGCGCTTGAGCTGTGCTATGTCGCATCAGGAGTATTCGATGCCTTCATAGATATGCGCGGGATGCTGCGCGTCACTGATATAGCAGCAGGGAAATTGATCGTAGAGGAAGCACGCGGAAGAGTGACAGATGGATCTGGATCGCCTCTTTGCACTCCACTGGACGTGAAGCAGCGAGTGAACATGGTTGCAAGCAATGGACTTGTGCATGATAAATTGGTTGTGTAGGTGATTATGAAGAAAATAGGGCTTATCTCCAGATGCGACAGTGATGATGTTCTGGACTTTGTCAGAGAGCTTGTGACACATCTTCGATCAAAAGCCGCCGTGCTGATAGATATGAAAACAGCAGAAAAAATACATGAGAAAGGCACACCTGTGGCTGAGATGAGAAAAAAGGGGGCTGAATTTGTGATCTCGATCGGAGGTGATGGGACAGTGCTGCGCGGGATCCAGAAAATGAATGATCCGCTTCCTGTGCTCGGTATCAATATGGGCAAAATAGGTTTCCTTGTGGACGTGGTTCCTGAGGAGGCAATAGAGGTCATAGATGAAGTGCTCTCTGGTTTTGAGATAGAGGAGCGCTCCCGCCTCTCGGTAAGGTTGAATGATGAATATCTGCCCCCTGCCACGAACGAGGTCGTGGTGATCACTGCAAACCCTGCCAAGATGCTGGGATACAGGATCTTCGTGGACAAAAGCCCGCTTGAGGATTTGAGGGCAGATGGTGTGGTCTTTGCGACCTCTACAGGCTCAACAGCCTATGCCATGAGCGCGGGAGGACCGATGGTCGATCCCAGGGTGGATGGGACCGTGATCGTGCCTCTTGCTCCGTTCAAACTCTCTGCCCGCCCCTGGGTAGTCCCTGCAAAAAGCGAGATCATCGTGGAACTGACAATGCCGAAAAAGGAAGCAGTGATCGTAATCGACGGACAGTTCACACGAAAGATAAAAGAGGACGACAGGATACTGATCACCAAGGCTGATATACCAGCAAGGTTCGTCAGGACAAGAAAAAACGGGTTTTATGAAAAAGTGAGAAGCAAACTTGCATGAAACCTGAAAGGGTCATCAATCGCCTGCCGCAATTTCAACAAGCTCGTTCACCACTGCCACAGCTATCGGTGTACCTCCCCTCGTCCCCACGCATGTGATCGATGGCACCCTGAGCGCCCTCACGCGCTCCTTTGACTCAGAAGCATTCACGAACCCGACAGGCGTTGCAATGATCAGCTCTGGAGCAAGCCCGCGCTCGATCATCCCGCATACTGTAAGCGCGGCAGAAGGTGCATTGCCGATCACTATAATCGCACCTTCAAGCTCTTTTTCAAGCGCCATGAAGCCTGCCGAGGTTCTCGTGGCTCCTGTTGTTCTTGCTATTTCACTTCCTGCATCAAGCGCGCATCTCACCTCGCAGTTATGCCCACGCTTTGTGATCCCGACCTGCACCATTCTTATGTCAGTGAATATGGGTGTACCTTTTTTGATCGCCTGGATCCCTGCTTTTACTGGCTCGTTTTCAAACCTCATGAGATCAGCAAACGCAGGGTCGCCTGTGGCTATCACGCAACGCCGCCTTATCCTGTCTTCAGGTGCATCGCCTTTTACGATGTTTCGCGCTATAGCTCTGCTTTTTTCACTGATCTCTCTTGCTTCCTTCGTTATCGCGCCAAAATCAGCTTCTATCCTAGTACTCATACTTCCTCTGGTATCCTCTCGGTGTTATGATCCTGTTATCCCAAAGCCTCGACTCGCTGTTCCCGATTAGAACAAGTGTGCTCATATCGATCGTTTCATTGTAATCCATTATTTTCCCGAGCGTGGTTGCAATAACAACCTCCCCTTCCCTTGTCGCATTTCTCACGATCCCGGCTGGCGTTCCATCGCTCCTGTATTTCTTTATGATCTCTATCGCGCTTCCAAAGTTCTCCCGCCGGCTCCTGCTCTTCGGATTGTAAATAGCGATCACAAAATCCGCCTCAGACGCGCTTTTGAGCCTGCGCTCGATCAGCTCCTTTGGAGTGAGAAGATCGCTCAGGCTAATGACCGCGAAATCCGATACCAGAGGGGCTCCGAGAAGCGATGCAGCAGCGTTGAGCGCAGTGACACCTGGAATCACCTCGAGTTCAATATCCCCGGCTTTCTCAGCGACTTCAAGCACCAGTCCTGCCATTCCGTACACATTTGCATCCCCTCCGCTGATTATCGAAACCACATGGTCACGCGAAAGCTCAACCGCCTTCACTGCGCGCTCCACTTCTTTTCCCATCCCGCTCCTTATGACCTTTGCGCATCTTATCACAGGAGCGATCTGGTCAAGATACATTGCATTGCCGATGACGTATTCAGACCCGATGAGTGCATCTTTAGCTTTTTCAGTGAGCTGATCGACTGAACCTGGCCCTGTGCCCACGATGTACAGTTTACCTCGCGATGGCGATCGTGACATTCCCGTATATCCTCTTTTCAAGCAGCAGTTTCTTATTCTCAGAGAGTGCAAGAGCTGCAGGCTCGCAAACCCCGTTCAGTCCCAGAGCCGCTGCCTTTGAAGGCGTTGGTGCCCTGATCGAATTGATGAGCTCATGCGGAACGAATTTGAGATCTTTTCCAAACGATGCCGCAGCTTCGATCATGCCCTGCTCTTTTTCTTTTATCATTGCGGATGCAAAACATTTCACATCCTTGATACCTGCATTGATTTCAGAAAGAGCGCTCCTGATAGCATCAATTACCTCGATGCTTCTGACACCCCGATTTGCTCCGATCCCGACCACGATCCCTTCCCTTTTCAGCACGCTCACATCATCGTCCACGAGCACTATCTTCGGACCTTTGATGCACAGGACATCAACATCCTTATCAAGCAGTGCCATGTTCACATTTTTCGTTGATCCCCTGTTCACGATCCTGGATCCAAGGCTCTGCGAGATGCTTTCCACAGATTCTTTTCCCATGGCTTCGGTGGCAGTTGTTACCACAGGGATCATGCCCAGACCTGCCAGTTTCTCTGCAAGTTCGTTTCCACCCCGGTGACCTCCAAGTAAGGGTATGGCAAAATTCAAGCCTGAATCCACGATCACGACCGCGGGGTCTTCCCATTTGTCGCTAATGATGGGAGCGATACTTCTGACCGCGATCCCGGCCGCCATTATTGCTATGATCGAGTCGTACTCGAACGCCTGTCTGAATGCATCCTTTGAGTAGATGATGATGTCTCCGCCCGTGAATTCTCTTATCTTTTCCGCTGCAGCGAGATTGCGTGGAAAAGTGATGATCGCCACTTTACCCATACAGATGCGACCTCATATAGTTCTCTGGTGAAAGCACATCACCAATAATGATCATCGCAGATCTATCAATTCCCAGGATCTCGACCTTATCTGCTATATCGCCCACGGTGCCTGTGATTATTTTCTCATCTTCCCAGGATGCATGATATACGACTGCTGCAGGAGTATCCCTCGAGTACATCAACTCATTCATGATCTCCCGGATCTTATGTGCCCCCAGGTATATTGCCATGGTTGCATTATGGCGCGAGAGTTCCTGCAGCGAATCCTTCGGAAGCGTTATGCCTGCTGGTCTTGTGATGATCAGGGTCTCTGTTAACCCTTTCAGTGTGAGCTGTTTTTTGAGCGCGGCAGCAGATGCGAAAAGCGAACTCACACCAGGGATGATCCTGACATCTATGTCCCTTTTTTTGAGCTCTTCGATCTGTTCTATTATCGCTCCGTACAGCGATGGGTCGCCGCTGTGCAGTCTGACCGCTGTCTTTCCCTCATGAACGCTCTTGACCAGGGCATCCACGATCTCTTCAAGCTTCATCCAGTGGCTGTCAACTTTATTCCCCCGTGCAGATCTTAACACCTCTGGATTTACGAGCGAACCTGTATATATTATGAGATCAGCAGATTCCAGAAGCTCGCGGCCTTTCACAGTGATATATTTTGGATCACCCGGACCTGCGCCAATAAAATAAACGATCTTCTTGTCCGAAGTCTTTTCCCCCTTTTTCGCGATCATGATGCTGAAGTAATCTCCTGTCTCAGGGATCTCTTTAGTCACCATTTCTTTTTCCATGAACAGGCGCTCTGCATAGATGATTTCCTCATATCCTTCCTTTATCAGTTCTTCTTTTTTAAGCGCCGGGTTTTTTGCCTTCAGTATTATCTCTGAGGATACTGGTGACCCGTCGCTCACTATGAATGAACCTTCGATACTGGTACCTGTCCTTGCAGCCTGCGCTGTTATTGCGCTCACTCCCGGGATTGTGGTGATCTCGATTCCGGGATATTTTTCCTTTATTGCCCTCCTGAGGTGCGAGAAGGTGGAAAAGAAGTTGGGATCCCCGAGCACAGCAAAAGAGACAATACCTTTTTCTGCTTCCTCTGCAACTATCGCGGCGTTTTTTTCCCACAGTTCCGATAATTTTGCTCTGTCCTTTATCATGGGAAAATCCAGTTTCTCTGATCTGGCATAAGGCTCGACGAGTTCGGCTGACAGTTTCCCTGGAACAAACACCTTTGTGCTGTTTTTCAGGGCTTTTATTGCGGCAAGCGTCATCAATTCAGGGTCGCCAGGACCAAGACCCACACCTATAAGCATGGGCCACCTGCTATCAGGAACACCGGGTTTTCAGGTTTCAGCATAGTACCTCCAGAAAGCTCACTTCCTCTTGATAATTGTATGTATACCAGTTCCCTGTACATATTGTTCTGTTTCATGATCGCAAGCGCCCTGGACGCGGTCTCTATCCTCACTGCGCTGACCACGAACCTCGCAGCTTTTTTCATTAAGATTTCAAGCACACGTTCCATGTTTTTGCTTCCTCCCACAAATGCACAGTCAATATCAAGGTCAGAAAGCATCTTTGATGCCTCGCCTTTGAGAATAGATATATTTGTCATTCCGTGCTCTTTAATGTTCTCTGCCGCGGCATGGATCGCTTCCTCCCTGTTATCGATCGCATATACATTCTTTGCAAGCCGTGCAGCGCTTATTGATATTGACCCGCTCCCGCATCCGATATCAGCGAATACATCGTCTGGTTTTATTTCAAGTTTCGATAATATCACTGCAATGATCTCAGGCTGTGTTGGTGTTCCACCGGGATAGAGCATTAGTATCAACTCAGGTCAGGCTGTGTTTAATCAGCCTTACCTGATATAATGCTTATCATTTGAAAATCAATCATCATGATATACATGAGATATACTTAAATAGATATATAGCATAAATACAGGCTGGAGGAAAACTCCCCGGAGGACACTGAATGAAACTGAGTAAACATAGTTTAATTCTTGCAACGATCGTACCGTTATTTTTCGGATTGATAATACTCTATTATTTCAAAGCCGCGATAGATATTTTGCAGCCGCTCGGACAATCCACAGCAATGATCTATAATCAGCTGATTGTCATCGGAATCTTTGCATTCCTGGCGCTCGCTGTATACTGGTGCGTTATGATGTACCTGATATACCTGCTCCAGGAGAACCTGATGATCCTGGATTCAAATCTTGACAAGGCTGCAGATATCGGAGCAAAACATCTTTCAGAGTCAAAGAACCTGCTCAACCAGGTCATAAGCATCCTGAAAAGATACGAGACGAGCCAGTAACGTACCAATAATTTTTTTTTCTTTTCTTATTTTATTATTTTTTTTGCATATGCTATAAGTCCGCCTTCTTCCACGATCCCGCGCACGAAATCTGGAAGAGGCGTTGCGTTATAGGTCTGCTTCTTTGAAGCGTTGGCGATTATTCCTGATTCAAAGTCCACTTCTATATAGTCCCCTTCTTCGATCCTGTCAGTATCAGGGCATTCAAGAAGCGGAAGCCCGATATTTATGGCGTTCCTGAAAAAGATCCTGGCAAAGGATTTCGCGATTATGCATTTGACCTTTGATCCTTTTAGCGCAAGGGGCGCATGTTCGCGCGATGAGCCGCATCCGAAATTGAAACCTGCGACAATGATATCCCCATCCCTGACATTGCGTGCGAACTCAGGGCGCACTCCTTCAAATGCATGCTTTGCAAGCTCCTTTGGATTGTTGATCGTGAGATACTTTCCAGGTATTATGGCATCCGTATCTATGTCGTCGCCGAACTTCCACACATTTGAAGGCGGCTTCAGATCTGTTTCAAGATTCACCGTGAGTTTCTGCTCCATGACTGCCTGAATTGATGGGATGCATTATAATCTTTATTACGGAGATGCTTTGCAGATAATCGAAGGCTTGAAGAGAAAAGCAAAAGCTGTCAGATGGCATAACAATCGGCGCATGGAATTTTTTGGGGTTGCAGCACAGGAGATCGAGGGAAAGGAGAGGCTCAGGGAAGAAGGGTATAAAGCTATTGATTTTGATGATCTGGAAAAGATCATGAAATGACATTGAGCCGCAGGCAAACTTTATGATAAGGTTTTAAAATTCAATTTTGCGTTCGATAAATTCAGCCACAGAGAAGCAGAGGCACAGAGCAAAGAAATAAAGGAATATTTCAGGTTTCTGCGCCGTACGCCTCTTGTCTTTGCGCCTCTGCGGCAAAAAATTCAATAAAAAAGAAGGAGGTCAGAAAATCACAGCCAGTTGTTGCGGTCATCATTGTGTCTTTTTCTCGAAATATAAGAAATGCGGTACATTCCCGTATGTTCCACCAGTGCTTCCGCAGCAGGTATGCATTGTAAATGAAATATATCAGGATTCTGCAAGAATTACTATGAATATTAATTTATATATCAGTTTCACTGTTAGATGATATGTGGAATTGAATGAATCCTGATGAAATCGCTAGAATTGCAAATAATGCCATAGATAAATTGAAAAATATTCAGGGATTTGAAAAGGTGAAATTCATTATACTATTTGGTTCAGCTTCCGAAGGCACTGCCCGTGAGAATTCGGATATCGATTTATGTATTGATATTGATACAGATATCGATATTGAGAGTTCAAGGTTCAGGCTCAGAGCCCTTTCAGAACTTCCAGATTTTTTTGATGTCCAGATATTTTCACATCTTCCCGTGTACGTAAAGAAAGAAGTGCTGAAGGGAAAAGTGATTTTTTGCAGGGATGAGGAATATTTATACGAGAAGGCGCTTTCGACGATAAAGGAGTTTGAGGATTTCAAATATCGTTTTTATGACTATATAGGGGAGAGAGCTATAGCATGAGGACTGAGATAATAAGGACTAAAATAGCTGAAATAGAGGAAAGCTTGAAAATGATAAGGGATAATCTGCCGCCAGGTTTTGATGAGTTCAGATCTCTGGGTCTGATCAAAGATGGCATGCACAAAAGAATAGAGTTCTGTATAGAGAATGTTTTTGATATTTGTGCGATAATCAATACTGATCTAAAGCTTGGAATACCACAATCCGATGATGATATTCTGGAGATCATGGTCAGAAAAGGGATTATCGATCAGGAAATTCAGTCTAACCTGAAATTAATGAAGGGATTTCGTAATATTATTGTCCATAGATATGGCAGGATAGATGACAGGTTATCATACGAATTCCTTAGCGAGAGACTTGAAGACTTTGATAAATTTATTATGATTATAAGAGATTATTTGAGAAAATAAGAAACATGAATTTCTAAGATGATCACTTTTTTTAATTATAGTTGAAAACTGGATGTTTGGAACTTATCTTTGCGTCCTGGTATGGAAAAGTTCATAATAGACAACGAACTTGTACGAACTGATACGAACTCGATTTATTCAGAGTTCGTCCGAGTTCGTACCGGTTCGTTGTTATTGTTTATCTTGTCGCTCTTTTTCATTGTCATCTGTGAACCTGGGTTCGTGTAGATTAGACATGTTATATAAGATTTTCTGCAACCATTTTTATAAAAAATCCAAAGCTACAGCTAATTGAAAGGGGGGACATTCCGCTGTCCCCCCTTAAACCCCCCTTTCGGTTATTCGTCTGCGGGCGACACCCCACCACGGGGGTGTCGTCCTCGACTCACAATTTATTATGAAGATAGGAGGTTATCTGGGATCTGGAACGGCTTCTTGTTTTTCTCTACACTCCAGATAATTCTGATAAGTTTCTTTGCAGCAGCACACCTTGCATTATTGTAATGCTTACCTTGCTCGATTTTCTTATCAAAATATTGTCCTATGACAGGATTTGAGCATTTCTGGATGTTTGAAATCATCCACATCTCCCATTTCCGCCCAGATCATAGCAGATCGCAACTCGCTAACTCCACTAATTGTCTGGATATAGTGTTTCTCTCTCACTTTATTCCAGATTGACATCATTTTGTTCTCTATCGAAGCTATTTGTTTTTCATAATTTTCGATCATTTCAAGCATCATCTGGAATTCAAAAAGAGACGATTCTTTGATTATCTCTGAAGGAATCGTATCTTCTGCTTTCTCTATCAATATTTTTGCTTTCTCTGGATCAATGTGGTTCTTGCTTTTCTCTTTCATTATCTCAAGAAGCTTTTTTTCACCCATCTCAAGAACTTTTTCCGGGGTTGTTATGTTCGTTATTATTTCCTTCGATGTCGCTGTAAACAGATTTTTGAAAATTTCATCATAGCCTGGAAATATCAGATGCAAGTTCCGCCTCAATCGTTTCTTTAAGTTGATTTTGATTGAGGTCAACTTGAAATAGAACCTTCCATATTCCCTCAATTCAAGTCTCTGAGTGTCGCTGTAATTCGTTTTAGGAGATTCACCAAATCTAAGCATATTAGCTATTGTCTTAGAGCGTGTCTGAAAATTAGATATACTTAAATGGATATTGATCTAGATCATGGGAGAAGAGATCAAAAGGAAACCATATCAGACAGACCTATCAGACGCTGAATGGCAAAGAATAGAGTCTTGTGTTCCGAAACCA
>JAPZAV010000127.1 GCA_027460465.1 Candidatus Methanoperedens sp.
TGAAATTGACATTTATTGATGACTTTTATTAAAATTTGCATAAACAATTACAAAAAATATATGTAACCGTAATACATTCTCGCTGAGGTGGTATTATGGTTCTTCCGGACAAATTCAAATGCGTTGTAACAAATTGGGACTACATCTATGACCTTTGCAGGCATGTGGCGAACGATATCAAGAAATCAGATTATAAACCTGACACTATCATCGCACTTGCGCGCGGCGGCTGGTTTGCAGGCAGAGTGCTGTGCGATTTCCTGGGGCTTAACGACCTGACAAGCCTCAAGATCGAGCATTACGTGGGTACTGCAAACGCGAGCAGCGGACCAGCTATCAGATATCCGCTTGCGAACAATGCGGTGGCAGGGAAAAATGTGCTGATCGTGGATGATATCACGGACACGGGAAAGAGCATCGTACATGCAAAAGAGTATGTTTCAAAGCAGAATCCCAGGGAAGTGAGGAGCGCCGTGCTTCAATATCTCTATACATCTGAAGTCAGGCCTGACTATGTTGGTGAGACGGTGGAGGAATGGGGATGGATCGTATATCCGTGGAATTTCATCGAGGATATGATCGATATCATTTCCAGGCTTATGGTAAAGGAAAAAATAGAAGAGTGGAACGTGGAGAAGATCAGGTCAGGGCTGTTGAAATACCATAATATCGATCCCATCAGCTTTGAGATCGCCCAGCCGGACAGGATGGAAGAGATACTGGATGAGATGGTGAGAAGAGGAATAGTAAGAACAGAAATCGTTTCAGGAGAAAAAATGTGGAAATACGAAGGAGCGTGAGCTTATGCATGCAGATATAGCAATAATCGGCGGCAGCGGCGTCTATGATGCCTCGATGCTGGATAATGTGAAGGAAGTTGAGATCGATACACCTTTTGGGAAGCCATCGGACGCAATAACGATCGGATCGTTCGGCGAGATTAGTGTGGCATTTCTTCCCAGGCACGGCAAAGGGCATCGGATCTCTCCGAGCAAACTGAATTCAAAGGCAAATATCCTTGCACTGAAAAAATTGGGTGTAAGCAGGATAATCTCAGCCTCGGCGGTTGGAAGCCTCAGGCTGGAACTTGAGCCTCTTGATATAGTTATTCCCGACCAGATCTTTGACAGGACAAGGATGCGCGATAGCACCTTCTTTGAGGAGGGCATCGTTGTCCACACAGGCTTTGCAGACCCTTTCTGTCCGGAGCTATCCTCGCTCCTGTTCGATATCACTGAAAAACTCGGGTACAGGGTACATAACAAAGGGACATATGTGTGCATGGAAGGACCGCAGTTCTCTACAAGAGCAGAGTCAAAGGTGTACCAGAAGGCAGGATTTGATATAATCGGGATGACAGCTCTTCCAGAGGCAAAACTCGCGCGCGAGGCAGAAATATGCTACAGCATTCTCGCCACTGTAACAGACTACGATGTCTGGCACGAGGAGGATGTTACCATAGAAACTGTAATTCAGAACGCAATGAAGAATGAGGAAGCGGTTCGCAATATCATTAAGGAAGCCATTCCGAAGATAACGGTGGAAAGGAACTGCGTGTGTGCTAATGCGCTCTCAAATTCGATACTGACCTCACCCGAAAAAATCCCTGTCGAGACAAAGAGGAAGCTTGGCGATCTGATCGGGAAGTATATATCCTGAAGTCTGACCAGATAGTGTAAGTGCCTGGACACAGCGGTTTTCGCTTCAAGAGCGGGCATGAGCATCCTCTCTGATGCAGTGGAAATCAGATCATTCCGTTGTTCGTGACTGCAGCGATGGGAGTTATCATGCTCCCAGGAGACGATGGAAAACCAGAACTCCTTCTGAAATGATGAAATTCAGGTGCATAAGTATCATTGCGTAAAGCTTATATCGTCAATTGACGTATTAACATTAAGGCAAAAGCCGACATATAGTTTCCTCCTATATCCCGTCAACGATACTATTCTTCAGGCTTTTGCCTCTCTTTTTTAGCTCAAATCCTCAGGAGAAATAAGGTCATCAGGTCAGCTAAATCATGCTAAAAAAATTTGAATAAGCTTTAATACCCACTTCACCATTACGGGGACGATACAAAAATGAATGTTATTTTGCTCGGTCCTCCCGGTGCAGGAAAAGGAACGCAGGCCAAGAAAATTGTAGAGTCCTATTCAATTCCCCATATCTCGACTGGTGATATGCTGCGCGAAAATATAAATAACAGCACGCCCCTTGGTATAAAAGCCTCATCATACATGTCAAAAGGTGAACTTGTCCCCGATGAACTGTCGATAACGATCATAAAAGACCGATTATCAAGAACAGACTGTTCAAAAGGATTTCTTCTGGACGGTTATCCCAGGACGATCCCGCAGGCAGATGCGCTCCAGATGATTCTCACCGAATCTGATCGAAAGATAGATGTCGTCCTGAACATTGAAGTATATGATGAAGAACTGATAAAGCGCCTCTCAGGACGAAGGATGTGCAAATGCGGAGCAAGCTATCACATGATTTTCAATCCGCCTGAAAATGATGAGATATGCGATTTATGTAAAGGGAAGCTATTTCAGCGCGATGATGATAAGGAAGAGGCGATAAGGAACAGGTTAACCGTATATAAAAAACAGACACAGCCTCTGATAGAATATTATACAAAAAAGAAGCTCATCAGGACGATCAATGGAGGGCAGGATATACCGCAAATATTTAAAGACATTAAAAAGGTATTGAAGGAATATGATTAAAAAAATGCTAGATAGAATGGCACTGTATCTTGGAGTATTTCTCCTGTTTGGGATCATGTTATTCCCTGAGATAAGAGATCAGCTGGGAAAAGTTGTCGGTTTGTTTTTTATAACCCCATTATTGTCAGCAATTCCACTTCACATGATAATTTTCATACTTGCCGCGATAACCGGTCTTTATGCCTCGCTCATCCAGAAATATACCATGGATTGGGGGTTAATGAAAAGTGTTCAGGAAAAGACGAGGAACCTGCAAAAAGAAATGAGAGAAGCCCAGTTATCCAATAATCCGCAGAAAATGAAGAAGCTGCAGTCGCAGCAGGCTGAAATGATGGCAGACCAGATGGAGATAATGAAGCAGCAGTTCAAACCAATGCTTTACATAAGCATTATTTCAATCCCTCTATTCCTGGGGGCGTGGTTCGTCATCAGTCAATATCCCGATATCTCAATGGTGTTTCCTTTCTGGGGCGAATTGAAATTACATGATAATCTTTTCGGACTTGTTCCAAGCTGGTTATTCTGGTACTTCTTATGTTCAATCCCGGTAAGCCAGATGACAAGGAAGGCACTGAATATAGGCGGAATATAATTGATTATCACCATCAGCGGTCCTCCAGGCAGTGGTAAGAGCACGTTATCCAGATCATTATCTGCGAAGCTTGGCATGGAACTTGTCTCCATGGGGGATGTCTTCAGGAAGTGTGCAGAGAACCGGTGCATGGGCCTTGATGAATATGGTTTGCTTGCAAAGAGCAATGGAGATATAGACAGAGAAATCGATGAAATGCAGAAAAAGATTGCAAAAGAAAAGGACAATATCATTATTGAAGGGAGGCTTTCAGGGTTTCTCCTGGATGCAGATCTCAAGGTCTGGCTCAAAGCTCCGCTTGAAATCAGGGCAGCCAGGATCGCGAATCGGGAAGGTAAGCCTGTTCCAGCTGCGATAGCCGAGACTTCAGAAAGGGAACAGTGCGAACGGGAGCGGTATATCAGGTATTATGACATTGATATCGGAGATCTCTCGGTTTATGATCTGGTGATAGACTCCGGCAAGTGTGGTCCTGAAGAAATTCAAGATATTGTGGCAAAAGCTATTGAATGTTTGATATGAGCTTTTTACCATCTGAGATAAAAAGAGAGAATCTGATAAAATCGGAAGATACGACAGACGAACGATCTGGCAAAAGACCGGCTGATCGCTCGATCCGGGAATACATAATGAAAGGGGCCGTGAACCTTGATAAACCTGCAGGCCCGACAAGCCATGAGGTAACATCCTGGGTTAAGAAAATTTTAGAAATTAAAAAGGCAGGGCACAGCGGAACCCTTGATCCGAATGTGACAGGTCTTCTTCCCATCATGCTGGGTGAAGCCACAAAGGCTGTGGATGCGCTTCTCACAGCAGGCAAGGAATATGTATGCCTCATGAAACTTCATGCAGAAGTGCCTGAAAAGGAAATAAAACGAGTTTTAAATGAGTTCACCGCCGAAATTTATCAGAAGCCGTCCATCAAATCTGCGGTAAAACGTGAAACCAGGATCAGAAGCATATATTATCTTGAACTTCTGGAGATCGATAAAAAGAACGTTCTCTTTAAGGCAGGATGTGAAGCAGGAACATATATCAGGAAACTGTGCCATGACATTGGACTGGCGCTTGGCACTGGCGCTCACATGCAGGAACTGCGGCGAGCGAAGAGCGGACCTTTTCGCGAGGATGAAACAATGGTCACACTCCATGATCTGAAAGATGCATCCATCGAATGGAAAGAAAACAACAGCGAGGAGTTATTAAGAAAGATCATACTCCCCATCGAGTTTGCAATATCGCATCTTCCAAAGATAGTGATTCGTGATAATGCCGTGGATGCGATATGTCATGGAGCAGAACTTGCAGCACCCGGCGTGCTCACACTTGAGAGCGGGATCGAGAAAGGGGATCTTGTGGCGATTTTTACCCTGAAAGGCGAGGCTGTCTCGTTCGGTCAGACGCAGATGAAATCTATCGAGATACTGAAAGCCGCAACAGGCATAGTTGCAACGACACACAGGGTGTTTATGGAGCCAGGAACGTATCCAAAAGGATGGAAGGCAAAAGAATAAGAATCTCTTATTAAATTCAGAACTTCCATGCAAGAGATACCCCATCACGAATGGGGAGCATGACAACTTCTACGCGTTTGTCATTGGATACATGCTCGTTGAATTCTGCGATCGCTCGATCTGTTTCATCCTTCGGGTCAAGAGCACCGCCGCTCCAGAGCACATTGTCAACTACCAGCAAGCCACCAGAGCGGGTTTTTGGGATGCATAACTCCCAGTAATTGATATAATTCTCCTTATCTGCATCTATGAACACTACATCAAAAACACCTTCAATGGTTTTGAGCGTTTCAAGTGCATAACCCAGTCTCAATTCGATTTTCTTACCGTGCGGGCTGCGGCTCCAGTACTTTTTGGCGATCTCTGTTGCTTCCTGATCAATATCGCAAGTGATCAATTTTCCATCTTCAGGCAGTGCCTCTGCCATGGCAAGCGAACTGTACCCTGTAAACGTTCCGAGTTCAAGGACACGCTTTGCTCTGATCAGGTGGACCAGCATCCTCAGGAATGCGCCTTCAATATGTCCTATCTGCATATCTGGAAATGCGGTACTTGCATAGGTCTCTGCGACAAGTTCGTGCAGAAGAGCCGATTCTGGAATTGTATTCTTCTTACAGTAACGCTCAATTTTTAGAGGTATAATTCTTTTCATGCTATTATTCATATCAAACGTGATCAAATATAGAGGTACTCCCTGTACCTGTATCAGGGAGATCCGGGGAGATGTAAGGCAAAAGAATAAGAATCAGGTGTTATATTAGGAAAGCATGTGCCGAGGTAGTCTAGCGGCCTAAGGCGCAAGCCTGGAAAGCTTGTGGGGCGAAAGCCCCTCGAGAGTTCAAATCCCTCCCTCGGCGCTCCTTAGCCATTGTAAACGCCTTCTCTGGAATTTACGAGCAAATAAGGAGAAGTTGAGAGCAAGATTGATATTCATAACAGGGCAAAGGTTCTGGATAGAAATACTAAGAGGCACATTTCAAAACTCTTTCCTGAAGACAAAGAAACCAGTCAAACCAAAAGAGCAAAACTATCCTGAAAAACGATCAAATCCTATCTCTTGATTCAGAGAAATTGGAACAAGAGGAAGCTATGAAAAGGCGCCACAATTAGATCGCCATTAAGTATAACTCTGCTTCTTTCCTGGATCAAATTTATACCTTGCCAACGTAAAAGGTGTGAATATATGGAAGTCAAAGTCATCAGAAGTCCAGATAGATATCGGCAGGAGAACCATCTGGAATGATTGCATGTAACCTTAACGTCTCTTCTGTTCCTTTGGATTTATTCTGCGTCTTCATTCTCATATGTTATTTACCTATAATATTCTCTCTAGTTTGCTAATTTTGGATAACGTGTGCGGTAGCAACGCAGTGCGCCGCCGAAGTATAAACACAATCAATTCTCGAACGATGTGAGCGTCGTTGCTACCGCTGTTAGTGATGTGCTGCTCCATTCTTCATCCTTCTGCTCGTGCTTATAATAATTTGTCATCGTTGCGTGTACCTCACATCATCTTACAGGAACAGAATTGTGAATTTGCACAAATACCCAGTTGTCATTTCGTTTTTCCAAAACCCCGGTTAATCTCTGGCCCTCGCTGTGAACTTGTTTGCCTTCAACCACCATATCCCAATCCCATACCTCTGAAAACCAAGCCACATTACCGGAAGGATGAACCTTGATGACTCGCTCCTTTATTGTGATCTTGGTTTTCTCGAAAGACGGGAGCATTTTCTCTACCGACTCTTTCAATGGTTCCCATCCGACCCAGTGCTCTGGGGCGTCCGAGCCGTAGACAACCATGTCGGCATCGTGGGCCATAATTCTTGAGAACAATTCCATATCTTTCGTTTCCCAGACTTGCTCAAATTGATCAATGGCCGATTGAACTTTTGCCTTTTCGGCTTCGAGGTCAACTTTTTGAGAGCAACCACTCATTGCCAAAAAGGCTGCTGCGAAGAACCGCGCAAATAAATTTTTCATAATTTCTCCTCTCTTTTTAATGATTGAGTATAGACCACAAATGAGAATGCAAGCGGCATATCACATAACGGATGGCGGGTATGCGATGTTTCGCCGAAGGCGGAATTTGGGTGAGCGACCGAAGGGAGCGAACTGCATACACGCTTATTATACGCCGTTACCATAGGTCTTTCTCTCGAACTTCCCTGATAATTTTTAGCTCGATATCTTTCCAATCCGCCTTAGTCAGGAACTGTTTCATTTTATTATAGTGCGCATATGACCTAACTTCTGGTATATATCCGGCTGCTTTCACATAATCGAATGCTTTCAGAAGCGCTCTTCTGGCGTTTTCATAATCGTTCTCTGCTTTATAATATTCAAATAATCTGTTCAGCATCTCTTTTTCATCGCTTTTTTTCTTGATCGCGCACTGCACGACGCGCTCAAGATTAGCGGTATCTCTGCTTTTTGCATAATGATCAGACAAAAATTCAAACAATTCCGTCAGTCGTCCATCTCCTTTCAATAATCCCTCTTCTGCTATTTCCACGGCTGTCTTTTGCTCGCCTTTCTCGATATAAAATTCTGCCAGATCCCAGTAATCCATACCATAGTGGAGGTCATCTTTGCGCATTTTCAAGTATGCATCATCATCCTTTAGATGTTTTTTCTGGATCCCCATAATCAGGTCTTTTCTCCAATCCGTTGGATTTTTTCCAAGTTTTTCCACGAGATATTGCCATTCTTCTTTTGTCTTACAGAGTGTGAAGCATATATCCATCATCTTATCCTCAAATCCGGAGTTCCCAACATTATACTCCTTAAAGAGCGCATCCATGAATTCAAATTTCACCTCTGTTGATATCTCACCTTTTTTAGCCAGTTCCTCGATATCATCGAGATAATCATAGCATTCTTCTTCTTTGTCTTCAAGTCCGCCACCATATTCGTTGAATTGCGAAATAATGGGTTTAGCATCATACCAATGTTCCATTAATAGTTCTTCGTTCAGGGCTCTACTTACTTGTTTTCTGTTAATATTTTCCGTATCTTTTGACTTGTCCATGAACCATTCCAGAATCGATTTCCGGACTTGCGGGTTTTTATTCAACAGAGTTTGCACTAAATCATACATATCTTTGTTACTGAGAGCTTGCAGCTTTTCATCCAAAGAGAAATCCTGGATTTGTATCTCCTTTTCTTTTTGGATTCAAATTGCTTTTCTTCGAATTCTGCTTGAACCATTACATCACGGTTATAACTCTATAACACAACCTTCTTGTTTTTTCTTGAAATGTGGGCATTTTCACATAACTCCTTCATATACGACATCCGTGTCGTATATCCCGTCTATACCGCCATTTCCCTGAATTTCATTTATTTTCTTTTACCTCTGGATTTAATATATAGTCCAGTGGACTTTTTATCTTACCTGAATCTCTATTACTTACATGAGTATATATCTCTGTGGTCTTACTGTTTTTATGCCCTGCCCCAACAGTTCTTGGATATATCGAAGGTCTATACCGCTTTCTAAAAGGTGGGTAGCAAAACTATGTCAGAGAGAATGAACCTCTCGCAACGTAGCCCCTGATGCTGCCTCCATCAAGCGTTATAAGAACGAGAGGAGGGCTACGCGCACAGTTAAACGATTCTTCGCTGATCTCCACGATTTCAATCGCCTTCCCCCATCCACTCCATCGGTCGAACCGCCCAGACCCCCCGCCGCGCCCCGACCGCGAGCGGTATGCCTTCAGGTCTGCAAGAAAATGAAGCCCATCCAATCAACGCGGGCTTGAGGAGGTCGGGTATAATGGAATGTTGCTGCATCGGGAACATATCGGCGCCGAGGATTTAATATTTAGGTTGTGATAAATATACCAATTTGCCCCGCTCCAGCGGACACCCCTGATAAGTGGGACTTATATGCAGGATAAAATAAAAAGTCCTTTGATGTAGCCTCAATTGCAACGGGCGCCAGCGCTTCAGCCATAGCGGATATTCTGGCATGGGACGGCTTCGCTACTGATTATATCCAGGACATGATGCAGAAGCGTTTCAAGAACTTTGTGCTCACCCATCCTTTCGACAGGGCCATGGTGGGAGAGCTGCATATTAACGATTTCCAAGATTTTGCCACCCGCGGAGAGAGGATTAATGCGCCAAAGCCAAGAGGAGGAGGAAAGAAGGTAATGAGCGTGCCCATTGACCTCTCACCTGTCAGAAACAACCCTGAACTCAACAACGTCCAAGCATACGCTTATCCTTTCACAGCTATTACTGTAAGAGCCACTGCGCTCTTGCGCTTCATCGACCAGCCCTGCCTGCTTGCGCCTGAGCCTCCAAGCATTGTTGCCATGGTAAATGCTGTGGCGCTTGCGCCTGAGCGACCCCTTGCGCCTGCGGAGATGTGCAAGAACTGCGCCACGAGCAGGTATCTGCCAGCTCAGGGGACTTTAAAAGAACTCCAGAAAGAGGGAGGCGAGGACCTTGAGCAGATATTTGTTCGTCTGGTTTCCACCTAGGAGAGTTCCATGCCTGATATGAAGATCCTGGGACTGATGCTCAAAGAAGAGTTCAGGCTTCAGGCATCCTTTTTCAATCGCTCCTATTTTCTTTTTTCATCCCTGTTATTTCTTTTCACATCCCTTACTCTGTCCTTTCTGCTCGGGATCAGCTTCAGTGTACTATTGTTCACAGTACTGTCGCGCAGAGGTGGTGCAGTATTGATCATAGCAATGGGGACATATCTGGGATACACAGGAATTGATCTCAAAGGGATCGCAACCCAACTCCCTTCCCTTGTATTCTATTATTCCCATTCATTTTTCATCCTGCCTGGGGTAATAACAACGACGGTTGTGCTGGCGGCAGTATCGTCCCTTTTAATGAAAGAGATACCAGCGCCTCATGAACGAAGAGCAAAGGAAACATACAGGAAAACTGCTCATTTTACCTCACGGCTTGTGTCACAATATGGAGCTGTACTGTCCAAGGATATCATAGATCTGGTACGCAGCGGAATTATATTGCCTGTCATATCAGCTTTCCTTATGCCGCTGCTGTTCTTATTTGCAATAACCTGGTTTCTTGAATCTGTCATGAATGCTACAATTCTCTGCCTTTGTCCATGCCCCACGTGATTCGAACAAAATTGATACTTTTTCTAAGCCTTACCTTCATCGTGGCAGTGCCATATCTTGTGGCTGAAATACTTTTATCATTCTATTACCCTGTCAATAATTATGTTTCAACATTGTATATTGCTGGTCTTGGAGTCCTGCTTGGTGCCGGCTCTTTGATATTCTTAAACAGACTTGACATCCGATGGAAAGGTAAGATGTTCAGGATGGTATGAACTCTATGTTCCATTCCAGGCACGTCTGCGTGAAGCACAATGATTGATCGCTCAGTATTTTGCCATTTTTTGGATCTGAATAAAATTAATTACAATAAGCAGATCAATAAAAAATGGAAAAATCAATTAGTATTGAACTAATTGAAAAATAAGACTTTCTACAGGCCCAATTAAAATCTCTTTGGTTTATGATTCTGGTAGCATTCCCTGCAGTATACAGGTCTGTCGCTGGATGGCTTAAAAGGTACTTCCGTCTCCTGACCGCAGTCTGCACAGGTTGCTTTGTGCATCTCTCTTGGTCCTCTGAAGTCGCCTCTTCCGCCGCGGAATCCGCCTCTTCTTTCATTGCCCATATGTTTATCTCCTTTGTGTCTTTTATCTTAGTTCTTTTCGGCAAGGGCCCCAATTGCGAATTTTCGCATTACCCGCTCAATCTTGATCGTGACATTGTCTCCGACTTTAGTCCCGGGCACAAAAATCACAAAACCCTTAACACGCGCTATTCCATCTCCTTCCCTGGCAATGCCCTCGATCGTAACATCGTGGACAGAGCCCGCTGAAACAGGAGCTTTTTCATCTTGTTCATTAAACAAATTCTTCCCTCTGTTTATTTAATCAATCAACCTAATAGAAGCACACACAGAGGGGATTATCCCAGGCTCTATAAGTTACCTAATAAGCCAATTGATAGAGCCTTATTACAACCTGTAAATATATAAATTCTTGGTCACCCGGAACCAATGTTTTTTGCCATGCCACTGCCACATTGAGCCTGCTTCTTTCATGAAAATAATCCTATCTCCTGGTCAGATCGCAGTAGTATTTCAATTTGCAGCTATGCTCGATCTGAGTTGTGATGACATATGCCTCTTCGAGTATTTTCCCGGCTGCAAACGTGCCATGCCCGAGAACGACTGCACCTTTATGGTCTTTCAGTGCGTCTGATGTGTTCCTTGCGAGTTCTGGAGTACCAATGCCTCCTTTAACTATGGGAATCTCATGAAGGAAGTACTGACCTTCACTGTCTATGGGGATTATCTTGGTCCCATCTGCAAGCAGCGACTCAATTACCGCAAACGGGGAATGAGCATGGATTATTGCCAGAGCGGACGTGTTCTTATAAATCGCTCTGTGTACGAGGCTCTCAGAAGAGGCAATAATATCAAAGCTTGAAGGTTTATCAATATCCACCTCCACAACGCTATTTTCATTTATCTCATCAAGCGGGAAACCGGTTCTTGTAATAAGCATTTTGTTCCCTATGCGTATGCTGATATTCCCGAAATGCGACTCTACAAGACCGTGGTCCACAAGTTTTTTTCCGAATTTAGCCATATCCTGCCACATAATTCATTTCCTTTTGAAGAAAAGCCAGGAATCCTTTCCTTTGAATTTCGTCTTAATTAAGGCATACTTCCCTGTCAGCTTTTTCCCTTTCAGTTCAAAGAGCAGCTCATCCTCGCTCTCTTTTTCGAGAATGAACTCACCTTTATCCCATATCCTCACATTCCCGGCGCCGTACATTCCTTCAGGTATCGTGCCTTCAAAATCCGCATACTCAAGCGGATGGTCTTCTGTCTTTATTGCCAGGCGCCTGACACCAGCTTTTTCAGGCGGCTTTTTCGGGACCGCCCATGATCTGAGCACTCCTCCCATCCCGAGCCGCAGGTCATAATGCAGGTGTGATGCATCATGTTCATGGACTGCGAAAATGTTCATTCCGGCCTGCTTGATACTGCCTTCTGGCTCAGGTGATTTTTTAAAATCCCTCAATTTCTGGTATTCTTCAAGAGACATATTTCATCCGAAAGTGAACGCGCTCGGACAGAGCTTATTTAATATACATTCTCCACATAAAGGTTTTTTTGCGGTGCATATCTGTCTTCCGTGCTGTATCAGAAGCAGCGAAAAAACATCCCAGTCTTTTTTCGGGATTATGTCCATGAGGTCCTTCTCGATCTTATCAGGATCTGTATTTGCTGTAAGTCCGAGCCTTGCTGAGACCCTTTTCACATGAGTATCAACCGCGATCCCTTCGATTTTCCCGAAAGCTCCTGACAGAACGATATTTGCCGTCTTCCTAGCAACTCCAGAGAGTTTGACAAGATCTTCCATCGTATCAGGGACTTTTCCATCGAAATCCTTAACCAGCATTTTGCAGAGATTCCTGATATTCCTGGCCTTGTTCCTGTAAAAACCTGTGGAATATATCTCCTCCTCAAGTTTTTCCTGAGTTGCTGCTATATAATCCTGTGGTGTTCTGTATTTTTTAAATAGAGTCTTTGTTACCTCGTTCACCTTCCTGTCCGTGCACTGTGCTGAGAGTATGGTCGCGATCAGGAGTTCAAGTGGATTCGAATATCCAAGTGCTATCTTTACATTGGGATATTCTTTTTTCAGTAATGATAGGATTTCATCAACTCGTTCATCCACCATGATTTCTGAATATAAAATACAAGATAGTTAAAGTTTTTGCAGTGTTCGGATCGTATAAATATTTCTCATTGATAGAGATAGACAGGCATAAATTCATTATTGAGAAGCTAATAATTAAATGGAGGTGAACAATGGCAAAAAAGACAAAGCCCAAAGCTCCAGCATCAACTGCATCTTCCTGGTGGAAAGAAAGAAGTAAAATTCTGGCAAAGAAAGCTGAATCCAGACCCGCAAAAGCAAAAGCAAAGAAGCGCAAGTCAAAGAAAGCTAAGAAGGCAGCGACAGGTAAAACATATTATTGTGAAGTCTGCGGATGCGAAATGATATGCGTAGAACCCAGCGCCAGAGAGATCGTATGCTGTGACGTGCCAATGCTTTTGGCAATTGAATAATATTTTATTTTTTTCTATTTTCTTATATTTCATTTTCCAACTCATCCAGCATTTGGATGCGATTTAATAATTTTTTGACCGATATATATAAATCTTATAACTGATAACATTAATAATATAGAAAGACTATATAGAAAACATGGAGGAACTAAATGGCATATAAAACAATGAAAAAAACCACCACTGCTTCAGCTTCGTGGTGGAAAGAGAGACAAAAAATACTGGAAAGTATCAAGAAACCCAAACCCAAAAAAGCAAAGAAGAGCAAGGTTAAGAAACCAGCAAAAGCGAAGAAGGTCATAAAGGCGAAGAAGGTGACAAAAGTGAAGAAAGCAACCAGAGCAAAAAAGGGAACAAAGGCAAAAAAAGGAAGAAAAACAAAGAGAACATAGACAATCAAAAATAGCCTGACTTGAACCCGGCAGCTGAAGCGCGTCGGGTTATCTTATTTTTTTTACGCTTTTTCTAATTGATCTTCCAGTGGCTCTGGAATTTCATGCCTGAAAGATGTTCGCACTCGACTCCTTTCTTCTGAATGAGAATTTTGAACGTCTCTCCCATTTCCATTATTAGAGTTTTTATCTGAAGCACTTTTTTCCAGTGATCAACCGGGTTGCCTTTTTGCAGATCTTTCAGATATTCTTCAATTCCAAGCCCGAGCAGGAAATGTGCCATGTCATTGAAGCCACAATATACAAGTCCATGCTTATTTCCCCAGTGCTCAAGTGCAGAAAAGTTCACATGAGAGGTGATATCCTGCCCTCCGATATTCTCGAATAGAGAGGAATTCGATGTGTGCCTGTGATAACACATGAGCGTCCCTGAGCTCCTGTATTCCTGATACAGTTCGGAGGAAGGATAGCCATAATCTATCGTGATAACAAACCCTTTTTTCAGGGTCGAGGAGAGATCCTCGATCCATTTTATCGCATCGAGGTTTATCTCAGTTCTGTATCCCTCGGGAAGAAATATTCCAAGCTCTATGAGATAGTTCTTGAGTTGCTTTGAAGCTGGTTTCAATGTCTCGATGAAGCCATCTTTATAGTCCACCATGACCTCCATGAGTTCTTTTTCCATTATAACCTGATGCACAGGAAACGCATCAACGAGCTCGTTTGAGAAAATGCATCCTGTCATCCCAGAAAGCTCGGTTATGGAATTGTACCATCTGACTTTCTCGTTTAGATTCTTTCTCTGATTCTCAAGCATTACAGGGCTTTTTTCCACGATACAATACTCTAAATCCTGATACAGCTCATGGTTTCTTTTCAGGTATTCAAGCACATCCCTGGAGAGCATACCTGTCCCTGCCCCCATCTCAACAACCGTGAATTCTTTTTCATCAAGGACATGCCACATCTCTTCAAGCTGCCTGCCCATCATTTCCCCGAATGCAGCAGTAAGATTCGAAGCTGTATAATAATCCCCGTTTCTTCCGATCTTCTCTTTATCAGAAGTATAATATCCCGAAGCCGGGTAATAAAGCGCCATCTCCATGAAATCCCGAAACGAGATCTGACCTGATCTCTGGATTTTTTCAATGATGATATCAGATAAGGACATGGTCATTCACCGGTATATGAAATCCTGTATATCAACCCTGCATTATCATCGCTCACGAACAGCGATCCGTCATCTGCAGCGATTATATCAACCGGTCTTCCAAGCACGTTATTGCCATCCAGCCAGCCAGTTGCGAAATCCTTCACTGATAAATCATTCATATCTATGCTCACGATCTTATGACCTGTTGGCTCCTTTCTGTTCCACGATCCATGAAACGCTACGAACAATCTCCCTCTGTATTCCAGGGGAAAGCTATCACCGTAGTAGAAAGCAAGTCCGAGAGGAGCAGAATGAGCCTGAAGGTCTTTAAGGCTTGGAATCTCAAAAGGCTCCATGCACGGGTTGCGGATATAGACGTTCTTATCAAAATCAGTATCATGGACATTTTTCCCGTAACATACCGGCCAGCCGTAGTTTTTGCCTTCCTCCACCAGGTTGATCTCATCAGGCGGAAGATCTTCTCCGAGCCAGTCGCGCCCGTTATCTGTGGCGTATATCCTGTCTGTTATCGGATGAAATACAAAACCGACAGCGTTCCTCAAGCCTTTTGCGAAAACTCTGCATTCCTTTCCATCAAGATTGCATTTCGTGATGGCTCCCCGTCTTTCATCCTTTTCATAGCAGACGTTGCACGAAGAACCTGCGCTCAGGTATATGCTTCCATCATGTACCTTTATCGTCCTTGTAAAATGACCTCCTGCTGGCAGATCATCTATGAGGACTTCCAGAGTATTCTTATCAGCCTTCAATCCCTTTTCCTTTACCTTGATCACCCTGTTTTCCTCTGCAATATAGAACCAGCCTTCGTAGAAATCAGTCCCATGAGGTCTGTTGAGATTATCAATAAAGGTGATCACTTCATCCGCTTTTTTATCATTGTCCCTGTCTGGAAGCGCGACCACACTTCCTCTGTTTGGTATGGTCACAAAAAGAACCCCATCCCTGAGCAGCATCATCCTCGGACCTGGATTCGGACCCGGATATGAGACCAAGCTTCCGTCCAGATCGCCTGCAAACACATCGATTTTGAAGCCATCTGGCATGCTGATCCCGGCAAGAGAATCGGTTTTGAATGCAGGTTTGATCCCGAGCAGAATGAACATTGAAACTAATATAATCACAAACAATGCGATCAGAATCCAGATAACTTTACTGCTCATTCTCGATCCATGTCAAAGCGGCAAATAATATGCCAGCGCAGCCACTGCTGCTCCGATGATTGCAGACTGAACGATGATCCGCCATGCTTTCCTGCGATCCATGGCTTTGAACTTATCCCTCTCAATAGCTTCTATCTTTCCAAGTTCTTCACTGAAATTATATACACCCATCATGCCGAAATAAGCACAGAAATGTATGCGCGCCTGCAGGAAATCTGTGGCTGACAGCATGGCAGGAATAAAGAGGGAAAGCCGAAAGAGATGCGGTACTCTGAGAAATACAAACACGATGTAAAGAATGACAGTTGCAATAAGCCCACTCCAGCCTAACTGTCTTCTTCTATTTATTTCACTTCTTCTAATATTGCATACTCCGGGGATATACTGCTCCTGTGCCTGCACATCGACCTCGATTTCTGTGATTTATGAACTAAACCTCAATCATTATGGAATTCCCGTCTATTTTAACAGGATATGTTTCAAGATCATACGTCTTTATCTTTGATATGAGCATGCCGGCGTATTGAAAAAATCTGCCGATGCTCTCTGGCATTGGTTCATCTCCAAAATGGCGGGGAACAGTACCGCTCAATGCCTCGCCTGTAGTTATATCGAACTGTGAGTAGTGCAGCGGGCATGTCAGAATATAGCCTTCCAGGGTTCCCATTTCCAGGGGAGCATTCGTATGACCGCACCTTCTGCTCACTGCATATATCTTCCCTTCATAGTTACACAGCACGAGCTCTTTCTTATTCGCTTCAACAGCTATCATACCGCCGGGCGCAATATCGCTCAGTTTTGCAACTTCAATAAACATTTTAACCTCTTTTGATCTCGCCAAAAGGTATCTGCTTCAGTTCATCTGGATTGGTAACATCTTTGGTCACAAAAAGTAAACACCAGCACCGTTTGATCGCGTCAAAATGCTCCCTGTGGAAAGGTATGCATGGACAGACTATTTTCATATTTTCTTCCCTCTTTCTTGTGAGTCCCTGACAGGGGCAGAAAGGAATGCCATGTTTTTGTTCCAGCAGGACCTCCTGTTCCAGCAGGAAATCAACCGTTTCTTCATCAGGGCTGAACTTGTATCCCAGTGGATCCACCACTTTCTGGAACATGAACCTGAGTGCCTTTTTTCTTGATTCAACATTCATTTCTGCCTGCCCCTCTTTTGCTCGATCAGCTCTGAATACTTTTCAGGATTGTATCCAACGATTATCTCATCATCAATTCTCACAAATGGGAACGCCATCGTGCCTCCTGATCTTTTCATTTCTTCCATTATCTTATCCTGTTCATTCTCCGCAGCCAGGTCATAGTCCACATAGTCAAGTGGAATGTTCCTTTCACTGAAGAATTTCTTTGTCTTCCTGCACCACGGGCATGTGCTGAGCGTGTACATGAAAACTTTCATTGTCTCTCCTCGATCTTTATGAATATTTTACCATCTGATATTTTCCACTCATAGACCG
>JAPZAV010000128.1 GCA_027460465.1 Candidatus Methanoperedens sp.
TGACGGCAGGGATTGCACGAAAGCCGGGAATGACAAGGGAAGATCTGCTGAAGATAAATGCAAAGATCATAAAGGGTGTTTCGCAGAATATCGCAGGATATGCGCCTGATTCCATTGTCATCACTGTCACCAATCCGCTTGACATAATGACATATTACACCATGAAAAACACAGGTTTTCCACCCTCACGGGTATTCGGCATGAGCGGTGTGCTGGATTCAGGAAGGTTCGCCTCGTTCATAGCAAATGAGCTTGGCTGTTCTGTGCGCGATATAAGCGCCATGGTGCTGGGAGGTCACGGTGATACCATGGTGCCGCTGCCGCGCTTTACCTCGGTATCCGGAGTCCCTGTCACAGAGCTTCTATCAGAAGATGCGGTCAGGCGGCTGGTGGACAGGACGATCAATGGAGGGGCTGAGATCGTTAACCTTCTGAAAACCGGAAGCGCCTATTATGCTCCCTCTGCAGCAGTGACAAACATGGTCGAAGCCGTGGTAAAGGATACGGACCGGATTTTACCCGTGTGCGCCTATTTGGACGGGGAATATGGAAAAAAGGATATCTACCTGGGCGTTCCTGTAAAGCTCGGAAAAAGAGGCGTGGAAAAAGTAATAGAACTTGAACTGACAGAAGAGGAGAAGAAAGCGCTGGACAGATCCGCTGAGGCTGTGATGTCAGGGATCGCTGATCTGGAGAAGCTTGAGGGTGGATCAACTCACGGATAAAGAAAAATACGGCAGTATGCTATGGTGATGTTCTAAAATAGCCGTAATGTCTGTGAGAAACGAAACCGCAGATAGACGCCCAGAGTCACGGACCTCCCGAGTTGCGCCTCGGGAGGGCGCGTCCACGTATCGCTGCGCGATACGTGTTGTGTGGGAGTCGAGAACCGTTAGGTTTCGGTGGTAGAACCCGCAGGGTTTCGGCATTGATGAACGCAGATTTATAGTTTCGCTTTTCACAGCATTTTCCTGCAGCGTAGAATTAATAACTTTATAAATATTAAATCCCCGGCGCCAGTACGTCCCCAGAGCATCAATGTTCCAGAGCCGTGCTGATGGGGGGATCTGAAGACGTGCGCTTATAGCTGGGGTGCGGAGGGGTAGCTGATCCGTTCGGTTGTTGTTCTGGCGGCATAGGTGAGGTTATGTTAGAACTTTAATCCCTGAATATATTGTATTGATGTATAGATAATTTGATTGGATATGGAAAGTAGAGTCATTAAATATAAATCTTAGGCAAAAAATAAAGAATAGTGATTTAAATTGAAAGCAAGAAATTTCAAAAAAAATAGGACTGAATCACCTACCAAAGATATCCTTCAAGAACTAAAGGAAGGGCTACAGAAGAGGTGTGGAAGCAAGCTCAAAAGGATAATGCTATTTGGATCATATGCGAGGGGCGAGCAAAGAAGCGGCTCCGATGTAGACGTAGCCATAATCCTTGAAGATTTCTCCCATGCCTGTGCCGAGATCGAACGAACTGCTGACATTGTTTCCTCAATTTCTTTGAAATTAGATACACTCATTTCTCTTGTCCCAATAAAGGAAGAGGATTGGTATAAAAGGAAGACCTCTCTGGTGTCAAATATCAGGCGCGATGGCGGGGGAATATATGTGAAAGAGGAGTATATGTTATTGAGAGGTTCTGATTCATGAGTAAAGATAAAATTTTGATGAAAAATCTATCAGGTGTCAATGATAAGAACATGCGATTTCAGGATTTAAGAAATCTCATATTGCACTATGGTTCTTCCGAGAGGATGAGGGGTGATCACCATAAATTTACAAAGGAGAATGTTTTTGAAATAATAAATTTACAGCCACTTAAGGATGGAAGAGCGAAACCATATCAGGTCAAACAGATAAGGAAATTGTTTCTTAAATATAAATTTCATTTAAGCGAGGTAGATTATGAACGATGAGATAAAATATGAAATGGTAATATACTGGAGCGAAGAAGACGATGCGTATATTGCAGAGGTGCCGGAACTTCCAGGCTGCATGGCTGACGGCAGGACTTACGAGGATGCAATTAAAAATACTCTTGCTGTGATCCGGGAGTGGATAGAAACTGCAAATGAGTTTGGCAGAGAGATCCCAAAACCAAAAGGCAGATTGATCTATGCATAGTAGAAGTTCCATATCCGAAGCACAAAGCCATAAAGAGATCGGTGAATTCTGGGAGACGAACGACCTTGCTGATCAGTGGGATGAAACCAGATCTGCTGAATTCGAAGTCAATCTGCAGTCCGAATTGACATACTATTCGGTTGTATCAGCAAAGATCCAGGCATTTGCCAGAAAGCGGGGAATATCTCCGGAGACGCTTTTAAATCTATAGCTGCAAGAAAAGTTACGGGAACAGAATGCCCTGATATCCTCAATCAAAGGTCAGCGGCGGCAGCCTGTGGTGGGCGCGGATCTTAGGACGGGGCGCTTATGGGCGCGAGGTGTCCTGGCGCCTGCTGAGGGGCTGGTGGGGCCTGGAGGAATGGATGTCGTCCATATTTTCTTTCCTTCGTTAATTCTCCGTTCTTTGTCCGCTGGCTCTGATTGAATTTTAAATATGAAGCCAAATTAATTTATTAACATGAAGGAATATTGAAGAAATACATTGAACCTCCAGATCATAAGAACTTTAGAAAAAACCAATGGCAGACTTTCTGAAATTCCAGCTGCTCTTTTCAAGGCATTCCTTAGATCGAATTACGGTCTGGGGATTAAAAGTTGAACAGGTTCTGGATGCTCTGCTGTTCCCGGAAGAAGTCGTCACCGGTCATTTTAATAGATTTATTGCCCATAAAAGGCATAACGACCATATAGTTAGAGCAGCATATGAATATAATATGAACATACCGGTTCTCGTAACAGTTTATTATCCCTCAACAGGAAGATATTTTGAAGGAGGTGGAAAGTTTGCAGATAAAATATTCCCCTGATGCAGATGCACTTATAATACGCCTGAGAGAGGGGAAACCAGTGGATTCTGTGGATCTTGCCGAGGGAATCATAGCTCATTATTCAGAGGAGAGGAAGATACTTGAAATTGAGATACTTGATGCATCAAAGACCGTACAGATGAGCGAGCTAAACGTGTCACTGAAAAGCGCCGCAGCAGAGGCGTGAGGCAAGAGTAAGAACTGAAGATTCTTAAGACCGAGTCAGAATGCCGCTGAAAAGGTTCTTTATATTTATCGCTATCTAATCATCAATGTCCCGGCGCCGATACGTTCCCGAAGCTGCATAATTCCCCCCTATCCCCCTCTTTCTGCTCAGTCCTGGTGCGCTTTTCTGGATGAGCTGGAAGGTGAAGAATTGTCTGGCATGACAATAGAAATCCCTCAAGATATATTGGGCGTTACGGGTAAGCATAAGAATGTCGAAAACATTGAAAAAAAGAAAGATGAAAGGTTGCTGAAGGCTAAAGAAGGGACATACATTGATGAGACCATCAAAAAGGATTTCACACTATATCCAGGAGGAAAGGCGATTACAAACTTATATCAGATACAGGAAATAAGGGTAATCTGATCATATGCAAAAAAAGGATATAGCATCGCGCCGCAGAGCGCTCAAAAGTGAACTCAAAAGAGTGGTTAATGAACTGAAGAAGGCAGGGGTCTAGAGGATCATATTATTCGGATCCCTTGCCAAAAGCCTATCTGATAGCTTACAGACTTTATGGGCTGACCGGGGATGAGATAAAGATCGTGGAGGAGAGCGTATCAGGCGCCAAGACATCCTGGGACCCATAATGGAAAAGGATGACTTGTTTTTTGATGTGGATACGCCTCTGGATTTCAGTATCACTAAAAAGTACTGGGAATATATCACATCCATCAAGCATCCGTATACAAAGGGGATGAAACCTGAAGTTGTCGCCACCCTTGAAAATCCTGATTTCATTCGCCAGAGCAGGGTGGATAAAGATGTTTTCCTGTTTTATAGATAAAATTCCGTTACTTTTAAATACAATGATCTTATTTAGGCTCTCTTCGTTGGGCAGGTTATCCTTTTTTCAAATTAACTCCCACTCCCCCAACCTGCCCATCCTATTATCTCTTATAAACATCATCAGGCTCGAACAATTTCTCACCGATGACTTCTCCTTCGATCGTTCTGTAAAAACACGATCTGTAGCCGGTATGACATGCACCGCCTATCTGTTCTACCTTGAGGAGCACTGCATCTGCATCGCAGTCTATCAGTATATCATGAACTATCTGCTCATGACCTGAACTCTCGCCTTTCTTCCAGAGTTTTTTTCTGCTTCTGCTAAAGTAATACCCCCTCCCGGTCTCAATGGTCTTTCTGAGAGCTTCCCTGTCCATGAATGCGACCATGAGCACCTCTTTGGTCTTATGATCCTGAGCAATGGCTGTGATCAGTCCGTTATCGAATTTCAGTTCATCCAGATTCATGTATCCTCAGGATAATCTGCATGCTTAATAATTTATCCGGACAAACTGGGATAATATGAATCGAAGCTCGAACCCCCTTATTCCGCGCAAAGTGCTGTTCAGTGATCCTGATATTGAGTCGCCACGGCTCAGCCCGGATGGAACGAGGATCAGCTACCTTGCTCCTGTCAATGGTGCGCTCAATGTATGGGTCGGACCCGCTGATGATCCATCAGAAGCAAGACCGATAACAGGCGATAAGCGCGGAATCAGAATTTACTTCTGGGCATATACGAACAGGCATATCCTCTACCTTCAGGATAAAAATGGGGATGAGAACTGGCACATATACTGCGTTGATCCGGTCAATGGTCAGAATATTGACCTTACCCCGTTTGATGGGGTGAATGCGAGAATCCAGCACATGAGTCCCAGGTTCCCGAACAGGATCCTCGTTGGGCTGAACGATCAAAATCCAGAATTGCATGATATCTACAGCATAAACATCGAAACAGAAAAAAGAACTCTTCTGGAAAAGAATGATGGATTTTCGGGTTATGTTGTTGATGAGGACTTCAATATCCGCTTCGCAATGCGCTATATGCCGGACGGCAGCAGTGAGATGCTGGAATGCACTGATGGGATGTGGAGAATTTTCAGAAAGATCAAGCCTGAGGATACCATCATCACATATCCCCTGGGATTCAATAAAGAGGGAAATGTTCTGTATATGGTGGATAGCTTTGATCGGGACACAGCAGCACTGATTGCGCTTAATACTGCGACCGGAGATCGGGTCATGATAGCGCATGACGATAGAGCAGACTTCGCCACCGCATTGATCCATCCTGAAGATAAGAATATTCAGGCTGCAGCCTTTACGTACGAGCGAAGACAATGGCAGGTACTGGATCCATCGATTGAAGACGACATAGTTTATCTGAAGACCGCGGTTGATGGCGATCTTGAAGTCGCAAGCCGAACCCTGGATGACAGGCAGTGGATCGTTGCTTACGCGGTAGATAATGGTCCTGTGAGGTTCTACAGCTATGACAGGGAAAAGAAAAAGATGAATTTCCTTTTCACGAACAGAAAGAGCCTGGAAGTATTCACTCTTGCAAGAATGCAATCTGTCATAATAAAATCACGAGATGGACTTGACCTGGTAAGCTATCTGTCCCTTCCGTTCGATAGAATTGAAGATGAGCCGATGCCACTGGTAGTGTATGTTCACGGCGGACCATGGTCACGGGATGAATGGGGTTATAATCCTAATCATCAATGGCTTGCCAACCGCGGATATGCGGTCCTTTCTGTCAACTATCGGGGTTCTGCTGGTTTTGGCAAGAAGTTCTTTAACGCAGGAAATCTGGAATGGGGCGGAAAAATGCATGCCGATCTCCTTGATGCTGTGCACTGGGCTGTGAATGAAGGGATTGCGGATCCTGAGCGCATTGCGATCATGGGAAAAAGTTACGGAGGGTATGCAGCGCTCGCCGGCATGGCATTTACGCCTGAGCAGTTTGCCTGCGGTGTGGATATTGTCGGTCCGTCAAACCTTGTCACGCTGCTGAACAGCATCCCGCCGTACTGGGTACCTGAAATCGAACTGTTCAGAAAGCGTGTGGGCGACCATTTAACAGAAGCAGGAAGGCTGTTCCTGAAACATCGCTCTCCAGTTAACTATGCTGGGTGGATCAAAAGACCTCTTCTAATCTGTCATGGAGCCAATGACCCCCGCGTCAGGCAGAGCGAATCCGATCAGATCGTCAGGATAATGCGGGAGAAGAATCTCCCTGTGATTTATTTATTGTACCCTGATGAAGGGCACGGCCTTGTTCGGCATGAGAACAGACTTTCTTTCAGTGCTGTGGCTGAGATCTTTCTCTCAAGATGCCTTCATGGACGGTGCGAGCCTGCAGGCGATGATCTGGGAAATTCGAGCATGACTGTCCCTGCAGGTGCCGAATTCATACCTGGTTTGAAGGAAGCGATCGGGGATAAATAAAAATCTGTTCTTTTGCAAAATCTATTTGTCACAACAGACAGAATTACGATCATGGAAGACCTTACAATCCACCTTCCTTCGGATTTAGAACAGAGTATAGAAGATCTGGTATCTCAGGGAATTTATAAGACTGCTGAAGAGGCAGTCATCTCTCTGATAAGGAGAGGCCTTAATTCAATGAGAAAAAGAGAAAAGCCAGAGGCTCGCTCATTGCCAGAACATCCGCAGATCCCTCCGGTCAGGCCTCCCGATTCATGGCCTGAACACTATGAGTTCAAAAAGTAGTATGAATGATCTTTCATACATTGCCTCTTATTTTTTTTCTTATAAGGAAATAGTAAACCAGAGCCCCGATAAACCCTGTGAGAATTATCACCAGAACCCAGATGAGCTTCGTGCTGTATGCAAGCGGCAGGTAGTCTATATTGCCCGGCTCAAGCATGTAAGATGAATCGCATATTCCATCACCATCGCTGTCCGCGCATGTCTGGCTGAAACCCGTATCGTTCGGATCTGACCAGAGGTTACCTCCAATATAACGGCTCCCGATGATGTTTGTGGCTTTTGTTTTAGTGATATTCCAACTGTTTGCAGAATTATGTATTCTAAAGTTTCTGATGTTATTGAAAATGTTGCTATAAATGGTATTGCTGCTGGAATTCAATAGAAAAATTCCATACTCATTGTTCGAGTTGGCAATATTGCTGTTCAGCGTATTATTGCTGGAAGAATTCAGCACAATGCCGTGGCTGTTGTTTGAGGAAATGCTGCCGCTCAGGTTGTTATGACTGGAAGAGTCCAGTATGATACCGCCTATGGGGAAGCTGCCGCCGACCGCGCCGATGGGAAACGACTGCGGAATGACATAGATACCATTGTTCAGGATATTGTTATCGCTCAGCGTGTTGCTGCTGGAGTTTTGCAGCCAGATACCGAAAAAAGCGTTCCAGGATACATTGTTGCCGCTCAGATTGTTGTTGCTGGAAGAAGCCAGAATGACACCCATGTTATTGTTCGAGACAATGTTGCTGTTCAGGCTGTTGATGCTTGAATCGCTCAGATAGATGCCAACTTTGTTATCCGAGGCATTGTTGCGGCTCAGGTTGTTGTTGCTGGAAGAATTCACATAGATTCCGAGGACGTTATACGATGTAATGTTGCCACTCAAGACGTTGTTGCTGGAAAAGTCAAGCACGATCCCATTGCTATTGTTAGAGGCGTTGTTACCGCGGATAGTTCCATTTCCTGTGTTATTGTAGTAAATACCATAATACCAGTCAGTTACATTCAAATTTCTTACAGTCACATTTATCAGCGCTACCGGGTTGTAAACATAAACCCCGTAAGTCCAGGGCGTATCTTCGCCGCTGATCGTGTATTCAGCGCCGTCAAAAATGACATTGCTTGATGTGATGAAAATACAGGCAGGGGATGCCGGACTGTTCAATATACTCTGGTTGAGCACATATTCTCCAGGTGAGTCAATGGTTGTGCAGGAGTTTATCTGGTTTGCTGCCACTGCGCCGCCTGCAGGCAATGAAACCAGAGTCAGTATTGCAATTGCAATTCTGATGCTTCTCAATCCATGAATGCAATAATGTTCCATTTCTATCGCCCCCTCCCCTCTCATTTTTCAAACAAAGTCCTGTGCTATTTTATTTATGCTATAAAGCTTCAAATAACTTGCTGAATAGCAGGCTCTCCGAAAAGAGTTAATAACGTATATTTTTCATTGCTACTATCTGATATAGCCCACGATGACGAAAATCAAATATAGAACAACCAGAATTCCACCTGCCAGGCGAGATATATTTTTGGTCATCATAAAAAGCGAGACCGCAATAACAGTACCAAAGCACAGAGGAAGATAGAACCCAAGGACTTCAGAGTTCACCGTGATCGGATTTATCAGAGCTATGATCCCGGCATTGAACAGGAAAAAAGCCATGATAGAACCAGCCACATTCCCAAAGCTGATCTCAGGTCTTCCCTTCAATGCTGCGGGAAGCTCTCTTGCAAGCTCCTCGACGCTTACCAGGAATGCAAGAATGGTCATTCCGAAAACGGTATCAGAAAGCCCGATGCCTGCAATGATGGTCTCAGAACCTGTGACAAGCATTTCGCTTCCAATGATGATAGCTGCAAGTGATAGGAGAAGAAGTCCAGAAGATCTCCATTTACCGGGTTTTTCGCCCTCCTCCAGTGTTTCGGCAACTTCTCCTGTGGGCCTGATATCAAGACCTCTTTTGCTTAACCGAAGAAGATAGACAATGGATACAACAAACCCGAGGAGCAAAATGGCGCCATCGAACCTCGAAACCTGACCATCAGAACCCAGTGCCCAGAAGAGAAGCACTGCCAGAATGGGCACGGCAAGAATCTGTCCTGGAACATGATCAAACCTCATAGGAGCGATCAATGCAGTAATCCCGAACGCCAGAGCGATAGCGACCATGGCAGCTCCGATGATGGAACCCAGAGCAATTCCTGCCACTCCCTCAAAAGTTCCTGCTGCTCCAACAGCAAGATTTTCAGGGTCAAAACCGATAAAGATCACACTGATAATGAAGGTAGAAATCCCGAAGCTCAAGGATGTCCCAACAGCTCCTTTGACAAGTTTTTCAGCAAAATAGATCACCAGTCCAAGCCCGACGATAAATAACACCATGGATACAATCATGTTCATTTTTCATACCCTCCCTTTTCCCCCAAAACCTCATCCACAAGCTCCCTGATTTTCATTTTTGACTTTTCGAGCATCTCTAACCCATCTGAGGTGATGGAATAATATTTCCTTACTTTTCCATTTACGATTTCCTTTCTGCTTTTCAAATAGCCGCGTCTTTCCAGCAGGTGAAGAGCAGGATAGAGTGTGCCTGGACTGAGAGAATAGCCATGCCTTCTTAATTCATCTAAGATTTCCACTCCATAAATCTCATCTTTGCTGGCATGATGAAGTATATGGACTTTTATAAATCCGAGGAAAAAATCTTTATCAATCATAATATCATATTTCGATATCGAAACATGATATCAATAAATTTAAAACTATCGGTAGAAGTGAACTTTCAAAATTCGTTTATTCTGTGATCCCTCATTTTCATGGGAAGATAGATCACACCATCAGCACCATTTATCTCAACAGCATCACCATTTGCTTCAAGGCAGGCAGTGTATGCTGAAAGTATAGCATCCAGCTCATCATCAGAGAGCAGCCTATCCTCTGTTATCCTGTCCAATCCTGCAATAAGCATGAGCAATCCATCCTGGATCGCTCTTCTCCCTGCCTTTGATTTTTTCTTCAGATCAACACCAAGGTTGAGCGCTCTTCTGGCAGCATACGGGTATACCTCCAGCACCTTTGCTCCGAGTTCTTTTTCAGCCCAGAGCCTGAGACGGATTCCTTTGTCCACCCATGCGCTCACCCATAGTGCACCTGAAGGGAAACATGCGATGCCGTGTTTGCGCAGCCTCTTTTCACATTCCCTCATGCTCCCGTGGTCAGGTCTTGAAAGAGGTGCGTCTATGCCAATGGTGCTCGATTTGAAATTTTCTGAAATACCGATGATGGTTGAGCGTATCAGTTCATCGTCAGAGATGATATGAAGCGATGGATCCTCTATCAGAGGCTTTCCATCCTGTTCCACAAGGTAAGCAAGACCAGTGCTTTTCCTTCTCACGCTTGTGCCCAGATCGACGCCGATGTATACTGCTGGTCTCATACATCAATGAAAAGGACATTCATGGATTAAAGCCTATTTATCTTAATACACTGATCAAGTATATATATCTTGAAACCAATGATACGCATAAGTCGTTCACCTTCAGGCTCAAATGGTCTTGAAATACAATTTAGTTCTCTGCTTGGAATCATGTAAAGCCGAACCGAGATGGGAACTGAAACGCAGTACCTGCGGACTGTGGGGAATTCACGTCTGCGGAGATTCCAAAAGGTAATCGTCGAAGCAGGAAGCCCCCTGCGATAGCTGGGGGAGGATGTCACAACACATTGATTCCAAGTATATGCAAAAATGACACCCAGAGTTTTAATCCTGACAGGCTATGGCATAAACTGCGATATCGAAACACAGCATGCTTTCAAGATCGCAGGAGCAGATGCCGAAAGGGTACATCTCACTGATCTGACCAGAGGGGTCAGGAAGCTCTCGGAATTCCATATTCTTGCTCTTCCCGGCGGTTTCTCCTTCGGAGACGACATCGCCTCTGGAAAAGTTCTTGCAAATATGATAAAATACAATCTCGGAGAGCAGGTGCAGGAATTCATAGACTCTGGCAGGTTGATCATCGGCATCTGCAATGGTTTTCAGGCAATGGTCAAGATGGGGCTTTTGCCCGGATTTAATGCAGATTACACACCACAGGAAGTTACCCTCACCTTTAATGATTCAGGGAGGTTCGAGGACAGGTGGGTTCATCTCAAAACAGGCAGGAACTCAAGATGCGTATTTACCAGAGGAATAGAAAGCATTTATCTTCCTGTGCGCCACGGCGAGGGAAAGTTCGTTGCCAGAGATAGGCATGTACTTGCAAGGCTTGAAAAGAATAACCACATCGTGTTTCAATATGTGGACCGGAACGGGAACCTCGCAGGATATCCGCATAACCCCAACGGCTCGGTGAATAACATTGCAGCTATATGCGATGAGACAGGCAGGGTTTTCGGGATGATGCCGCACCCTGAAGCATTCCAGCACAGGACGAACCACCCTGGATGGACACGGATGGAGTTACCTGAAGAAGGCGCGGGTATTGCGATATTCAGAAATGCAGTTGAATATGCGAGGCAGAATCTCTAGATACTAAAATCAATCCTGATGCTGCTGTCCACTGCAGACACTGACTGAATCAAATCATTTTTTTTCAATTCAACATTCTGTTCAAGGTAAACAAGATGCTTTTTTGAGATTTCAAGTGCCTTTTCTGCCTCTGCCAGCCTGTCCTTCAAAACCTCGATCCTGTTGCACAGGTTTTCCTGCTCTTTGGCTATGGAAATATTTGATATCTCGCTCTTTTTCTTCTCAATATCCTGAACAAGAGACCGATATCCTGTCCTGGCAGGTTGAAAAGAAGATTCAATAATCCTGAGCTGTTCCAGTATCTTATTCCTTTTATCCTGTGCAAGAGAAAGAGTATCACTTTTTACGATTTTTTCAAATTCCGCAAAGAACTCAGGATCAACCGACCTGGGATCTGATACACACAAACGAAGCCCCTCTTTCATATCCGGCGCAAGCGTGTATCTTCCTGAATCGCTCAACTGCCTGAGCCTGTTCAGGGCTTTGCCCAGAGGAGATATGAGCGCGGTTATTTCAGATTCAACCTGGGCCGCCGTATTCTCAAGCCTGGCAAGTTCATCCATGTAATTCTGATACTGCTTCCATTGTTCGCAGCTCCTGATCAGTTCATTGTTCTGTGAAGTCTCATCGATTTCCTTTTTTAATCGTGCTGCCTTCTAATCATTTTCTTTTATTGCCCTTTTCTCAGTTTCAATATCAAAATATGATTTTTTCATGACCTGTATTGCTTTTTCAGCATTTTCAAGGGCATCGAACCTCTGTTTTTGTTTCTCCACAGGCTCGATAAGCTCATTGAATAGCCTTCCAAGCGAATTAACGTCAGACAGTACCTGTTTTGATTCCTCAAGAAACACGAGTTTGGTATATTGATAGCTTCGAAGCATGTTCTCGCGGCATACATTCAGGCTCTGCATGGCGTTCTGATGGAACTCGGTCATAGCTCTTGCATCAGATCTTTCCTGAGTTCTGATGTTCTCCACAAGTGTCCTGACCTGCTTTACCATATTGTCCCTGTTACTGGTCGCGATTTTCACCATTTTGAGATGATACCGTCCTTCAGGTATCGCCTCTTCAAGTAAAGTGGCGCTCTTTTCTACTCTTCTGAGCGCATCATTTATCTTCGAAAACAGGGCTTCTGGCTGACCCGGACCTGATAATTCTCTTGACTTTGAATCAAGCCATGCCTCAAGTTCCTCAAACTTGATTTCAGGCAAAGACTCTTCTTTTTTTCCGATCAGCTTTTCGATCCATTTCACACTATATCCTTCATGTTATCTCTGAAATAACTATCGTATATGCTCATATCAAAGTCAATAAATAGTTGCATTGTCATCAAGCATCATCCCATGAAACTGACGATCCAGAGATCAGAGATCAAAGGCACTGTTAATGCTCCCCCCTCAAAGAGCTATACGCACAGGGCTATTGCGATAGCCGCATTATCAAAAAGTGCCAGGGTACATTTTCCGCTGGTATCAGAAGATACAAAAGCAACGATGAGAGCGTCTGAGGCTTTCGGCGCTTACATAGAATCAAAGAAAGACGCACTCATCATCAAAGGGTTTGACGGAGAATTAAAGACCCCTGATAATGTGATAGATGTTGCCAATTCCGGCACCACTCTGCGCATAATGACAGCGGTGGCATCGCTTGCAGAAGGTGCGACCGTTCTCACTGGCGATGCCAGCATAAGGACGCGTCCCAATACTCCTCTTCTGAATTCACTGAACGATCTTGGTGCGGAAGCGTTCTCCACACGCGGCAACGGGATGGCACCCATCGTGGTAAGGGGAAAAATGAGAGGCGGGCGGGTTTACATAGATGGAACAATCAGTTCTCAATTCATCTCTGCTCTTCTCATCGCCTGCCCTTTTGCAGAGAATGAGACCGAAGTGATGATCAGTGGAGAATTGAAATCCAGACCGTACGTTAATATCACGATCGAGATGCTGAGAAGTGCAGGCGCCAGAATAACCACGGATGGACGGGACTCTTTTAGAATTCCTCCAGGTCAGAGGTATAACATGAGGTCGTACAATGTCCCGGGTGATTTCTCATCTGCATCTTATATGATGGCAGCAGGAGCTCTGTGCGGTGAAGTTACAATCAAGAACCTTTACCCTTCTGAACAGGGCGACGCAGTGCTGATGGATATACTTGCGCAGATGGGGGCGCAGGTAAAATGGGATGAGAAAAAGGGGGATGTCTGGGTGAGCAAAAGCGAACTCCATGGGATTACAGTTGATGTCGGGAAGACCCCTGATCTTGTTCCAACGCTGGCAGTGCTGGGTGCAGCATCAGAAGGTACGATGGTGATCAAGAACGCGGAGCATGTAAGATACAAAGAAACAGACAGGCTGCATGCCATGACGACAGAGCTGAAAAAGATGGGTGTGGACATAACAGAGGAAAAGGACAGATTGATCATAAAAGGTGGTAAGATGAGAGGGGCAGAGGTGCATGGGTGGGATGATCACAGGATCGTCATGGCACTGGCTGTGGCGGGAATGATCGCAGACGGGACAACCATAGATACTGTTGAGTCTGTCAGCATCTCGTACCCCGGGTTCTTTGATGATCTAAGAAAACTCGGTGCGAGTGTTTCGGAGACCTGAATAAGAAATAGATCCTACGTCATGGCCAGCAGTTCCATGAACAGATGGACAGGCATCTGCTCAAGCCTTTTTCTGTCACTGAAGAGTTGAGTTATCTCCTTCACTCTTTTTGCCTGAAAGCGTGTGGAGAGATTGCGTCGGAATTTCTCTTCCAGCACAGGGATCGCCTCAGCACGGCGTCTGCGGTGCCCCTGTGGGAATTCTATTTCCACCGCCCTGGTACTGCTCCCGTCATTGAAGAACACCTGAACCAGATTGGGAATAGAGCGCTTTTCTGGATCATAATAGTCCCTGGTATACCTGCTATTCTCCCTCACTCTTATTTTCTCGCGCAGAGCATCTATCCCGGGATCAGAAGCCCGCGCATCCCCGTAATCCTCATACTCCAGTTTTCCGAAGATAAGCCCGATTGCGGTCATATATTGCAGGCAGTGGTCCCTGTCAGCCGGGCTTTTGAGATCACCTTTCTTGTCAATGATCCGCATGGCAGCTTCCTGTGTGATTATCTCCACACCTTCGATCTTGTCCAGTCTATCCCTTACCTCTGGATGGAGACTGATGGCTGCCTCGACCGCAGTCTGACCATGGAACTCTGCCGGGTGGGTCTTGAACAGGATGTTCTCGATGATGTAGCATCCGTATGGAACGGGGAACATGAAGCGCTCGCCGCTCCAGGATCTGTCATAAAACCCCCAGATCGGTGCTGTAAGAACTGTGGGATACCCATTCTCACCCCGCGCTGATAGCATTGCAAGAAAAACACCCCGGCTTGCGGCATCACCTGCCGCCCAGCTCTTCCTCGAACCTGTGTTCGGCGCATGGCGGTATACCCGCAGGGGACCAAGATCTGCCCAGACCTGGGATATCGCGTTGACGATCTGCTCCTCATCACATCCCAGGAGACCTGCGGATACGGCTGCGCTTGCGAGTTTGACAAGTATGACATGGTCAAGACCTCGCCTGTTGAAGCTGTTCTCCATTGCCATGACGCCCTGGATCTCGTAGGCTTTGATCATGGCAGTGAATACATCCCTCATGGTCATGGGTTCTGTGCCCCCGGCTATGTTCTTTCGCGAGATGTATTCTGAGACTGAAAGGATGCTCCCGAGGTTATCAGATGGATGTCCCCATTCCGCTGCAAGCCACGTATCATTGAAGTCCAGCCACCGGATCATGACACTTATGTCGAACGCCGCACGTACAGGATCGAGCACGAAAGAGGTGCCTGGCACATGCGATCCACCTGGCACGATCGTTCCCTCTACCAGCGGGCCAAGCATCTTTGTGCATTCAGGGAATTTCAGGGCAAGTATTGCGCAGCCAAGGCTGTCCATCAGGCAGAGACTGGCTGTGTCATATGCTTCTTCAGAGGTGGGGGAATAATTGAGGACGTAGTTTGCGATATCCACCATTTCTCTGTCTGGAATGCTGCCCTGTGAGTTCATGGTTCGATCAACTCAATATTTATCCCTCTTTTTCTTATCTTTTTTCGATCGGTATGTATTCCCTCTCTTCTGTACCCACATAATTTGCAATTGGTCTTACAAGTTTGTTGTCAGCGCGCTGTTCAAGGACATGCGCGCACCAGCCAGCACATCTGCTGACCACGAAAATCGGAGTAAAGAGCGATTTGGGGATACCTGAAACACTGTAAGCAACCGCGGTATAATAATCCAGGTTCGAAAAAAGACGCCGCTCGTTCCACATCACATGCTCGATCGCCTCTGCGATCTCGAACAGCCTCATATCCTTCTTTTCTGTACAGAGCTTATGAGCCCACTCCCTGATGATGGGTGACCTGGGGTCGGATTCTTTATAGACCGCGTGTCCGAACCCCATGACCCGTTCCTTATTTTCCAGCATGCGAAGTACACCGCTCCTGGCTTCCTCGGGGTCGCTGAACCTGCATAAGAGCTCAAGGGCAGCTTCGTTCGCCCCGCCGTGAAGCGGACCTGCCAGTGTCCCGATGCCGCACAGGATGCATGAATGCAGATCCGAGAGCGTGGAGGCGCACACACGGGCGGCGAAGGTGGATGCTGCAAGTTCATGCTCCGCGTAAAGTATCAGTGAGCAGTTCATCATATCCCTTTCCATTCCGGTTGGACGGATCCCTCTGACCGTGTGCAGAAGATATCCTGCCAGGGTCTTCTCATCAGAGTCGATTCTATCCCTCTTCTTTTGAGAATTCAGGTATCCAAGCATCGCTGGAAGGATGCCAAGGAGGCGGACAGCCGCTGCTTTTCCATCAATTTTCTGCTCCGGTTCTTCATTCCCAAGAAGAGAAACTGCTGTGCGGAGAACTGACATTGGATCTGTGCTCCCGGACATTCTTTCAAGGCCTCCTTTGACCATTTCCGGCAGCGTTCGATCATCAATGAGCTGCTGCGTCCAGTTCGAAAGCTCGTCCCTGGTCGGGAGTTCGCCGTTGATCAGTAGATAGGAGACCTCTTCAAATGTGCTGTATCTTGCCAGCTGCTCCAGCGGATATCCAAGATAGCAGAGCTTCATGCTTTCCACGCTCAGAGAGCAAAGAGCGGTATTCACAGCTTTTATGCCCCGTAGACCCATGGCACTGTCACTTTTGAACTCTTTTAGTTTTGCCATGTCCACCTTCATACAGCTTATCTACCATTTCTTCATAGCGATAGTAATCAATAAGATCATAGAGTTCCTCACGCGTCTGCATCGTATTGATCAGTGATTTCTGAGTACCCTGCTCCCTGATGACACGATATACCTGATCTGCCGCTTTGTTCATCGCACGGAAGGCGGAAAGCGGATAAAGAGCGATGGAAACACCGGCATTTCTTAGCTCTTCGAGTGTGAATAGAGGGGTGATCCCGAATTCTGTGATGTTTGCAAGCACAGGGAATTCCCCTGTGAACGCTGTGTACTGCTCAAGCCCGGTAAGTGCCTCTGGGAAGACCGCATCAGCTCCTGCTCTGACGTACTTGCGCGCACGCGAGAGCGCCCCCTCAAGACCTTCCAGGGCAAAGGCGTCAGTCCTTGCAATGATCATGAAATCCGGATCTTTTCTGGCATCCACTGCAGCCCTGATCCTGGCGCACATCTCCTCTGGCGGGACAACGACCTTGTTGGGGCGGTGCCCGCAGCGTTTTTGAGCTTCCTGGTCCTCGATATGGATGCCTGCAGCTCCGTCTTTTTCAAGTGTCCTGATGGTGCGCGCGATCGAGAACTCTGTGCCAAAGCCCGTGTCTATGTCGACAAGCAGGGGAAGATCCACAGCATCCGTGATCCTGCGCGCTTCGCGGGCAAC
>JAPZAV010000129.1 GCA_027460465.1 Candidatus Methanoperedens sp.
ATTTTTGATTTACTGGGATTATTTTGCTTGATATTAACCATTATGGGAGCGTGGTGAAAGTATTCTTGCCACCGAATTATTTTTTTACAGTTTCATTTCTGGCTTCCATATGCCCTTTCAGCACCTCCAAAAGAGCCGGTTCCTGTCGTATCAAATCCATGAGTTCCATTGTAAGAGACGCACGCTCCTTGTCAACATTAATGGCTGTGACAATATCAAGTGCAGCGCCGCATTTATTGCAGAACTTGCCAGTTGCTCCATTTACAGTGCCGCATCTTGGGCATTTAATAGGTGCAAGATCTTTTTCTTTAGGTGAGTCATCTTTCGAAATACCATATGCTTTGAGAAGAGTATCGTCCAGATTCCTGCCAGAAAGATGGACATATATTTGGGACATGGTTGAACCCTGCGTCCAGCCGAAATACTCGCACATCTGAGCACTCGTTAGTATTTCAGATTTTTCTGTTGCGCTCGTATGCCTGAAAAGATGATTATAAACTCTTTTTTGAATTCCAGCTTTTTTTGCAGTTCTTTTTATCCGCATGGTTAATGCAGGATACATTAGTTGTTCGCAGGTATTTTCTTTGAAGCCATTTGTTTTTCCATTATTTCCAAATCTGATCCAGAACGGAGAATTAGGATTTAATTTGTTGGGGTGTATATCCAACCAGGCGCTCAGATACGGAGCAGAGAATATGGTTCTTATCCGCCTCATTCCTGTCTTTCCATTCACAATTATTATCGCACCGTAATTGTCAAAATGAACATTTTTATTTTGTAGACCTGCCAATTCCCCTATTCTGCAACCTGTTTCATAGAGTGAGGCTATAAGAGCTTTGTCCATTGGATGAATGGCTGAGTCTATCATTTTCAGGATTTCTTGCCGGGTAAATATTTCAGGGATTTTGTTTCTTACCCTTTTCATAACTACCTGGTTGGCAAGGTCAGTTCTTCCAGTTTTCTTAAGATAAGTTTTAAAAACCTGTTTATAGGTATGCTTCGTCCAATCTTTAATATCCCTTCGCTGTATCCATTCCAAAAATTCTTCGATATCTTCAATTTCCAGACAGTCAAGGTCCTTACCCAATTTTTCACTTATTATCCCGATAATCGAAATGCATCTTTCTATCCTTGGCATACTCAGTTCTTTTATGAACATTTGTTTTTCAAAATTGAATATTATCTTCTTATTTTTATCACTTATACTTGAATTTCGGATCTTGTTTTCCACTTTTTCCAGTCTTTTCTTATAATCATAGATATCCATAGTCAACACCCCATAACTTTCGAGAATATAACCCGAAAGCAAGTACATGTGAAAGTGAAAATGCACTGCCAAAAAAATATTAAACTACCTGTGGGCGTTAAACAAAAAATTGGAAGCCCCGGGAGGGATTTGAACCCTCGACCTAGAGATTACAAATCTCTCGCTCTGCCAGGCTGAGCCACCGAGGCTTGAAGCATCGCTTCTAAGGCTCGGCTAAAATTTAAAAGCTTCGGTGATCACTCTTCATCAGCAAACTCTCTGCCAGGTTCTTCCACAAGCATACCCTGTATTATCACAGCATAAGCAGGTCTTGCGATGAAGACCCCGATGAAGACACCTGCTATCGTGATCTGTGCAAAACCCTTCAATGCACTGGAGTCCATCGCCACGATGAGCGGCAGCATGGCCACAAGCACTGTCGCAGCAGCCGCAAAGATGATCGTAAAAGCCTTCGCAATACGGGATTTATATACTTTATCGGACGGCATAGCGCCTCCGGCAAGTACTTCATCTGTTATGATTATGAGATGGTCCACACCGGTACCTATGACAGCAATAATGCCTGCGATGGTAGCAAGATCAAGCTGCAGTCCAAAAAGGACCGCAATGCCAAGTATGATTATGACTTCGCTGAAGGATGTTGAAAGCATGGGAATGAAGATATTGCGCTGTTTGTACCTTAATGCGACCACAACCGCTACCAGTATCAGGGCAATCAATCCTGCGATAGCGACCTGTTCTTTGAATCTTTGACCAAGCGGTGCAGGGACTTCACCTGAACCAGCTTCTCTCACCTGAACAGGCAGTGCACCTGCTCTCAGATGAAGCTGAAGTTCTTTTGCTTTCAGCTGTCCCTGTTCGCCGGTGCCGGTAGTTGCGACCATGCTTCGTACAGGTACGCTCTGTATGTTTTTTGCAAGTCCAGGATCAAGCGGTGCATCGAAAACGAGCTTATCATCAAGATACATGCTGAGATAGTGCGCGCTCGGATTTGTGACTGCCCCGTATTGAATCGCAGCGTCCCGCAGTGCTTTTGCCCCATCGTCACTCAATTCAAAAGAAACACCCCATGCCTCTCCTTTTTCTTTCTGAGGTACTCCTACCCCGATGATCTGATCACCATAAAGTATATGTGCTGTCTCGTTACCTTTCACCTGTATCCTGATCTCGAATTTTCCTGGCGTCAGGGTAAGCTTTCTTGCTTCCTCTATTGATACTCCGGGCAGATCGATCAGTAAATAATTATCTCCGATCGGCGTAATGGTTATCTGCTTCAGTGCGATCGGGTTAAGTTTGTTTTCCAGTCTCGTCTTGGTCTCATCCCTGGTTTCTTTGGTCACACCTTCCCTGAAAGGAGGGATGACCTTTCCATCAACATTTTGCAGAATGCCATTCAATGAATCCTCAGTTACTGCTTTTCTTATTTCGAACGTGGGGGACCTTCCCGGAATCTGCTTGACATCAGCATTGAGATTGTCTTTCAAATACTTCTGGATCAGGAATTCCTTGCTCGTCTGCAGTGAAACTCTGGTGGTGCCATTCGGCGCACCGGTCACTGTGGATGTTCCAAAATCAAACGAATCAATGGTTTTTTGAGTGGTCTCTTTCGATGTAATGAAGGTGATAGATCCTGGCGACACATCTTCAATTCTGATTTCAGGATCATCAAGCAATTTTCCCATTTCCACCTGGATGATCTTTCCCGGATCCGCATCTATCTGGGCGACCGCACCCTGAAGCTGCACCTGCAGCCATGAACCGCCATCAAGGTCAAGCCCATACTTCAAATTGCTTCCGATCCTGATCTCTCCATCTGAATAAGATACAGTGATGAGAGCAATAGAACCAATGATCGCTAAGACAAGTAATAAGACGCGCCAGTTATTATAAAACGGTTCTTGATTGTTCATGCTCTCTGCCTCTTCTTTCTGGGTTTTTCAATTCTTTTTTCGATTTTCTTTGTTCCTTTTTCAACATACCATTTCAGGATACCGACATTCGTCATCCATGTATTTACCATGTCCGCGACCAGACCGAAGATCAGCACCACAGAAATATCTCGTATGATATCAATGAGCATGAACGATGAAATGATCCCGGAAGACATTATGAATAGAGCCGCAAGCACGACCAGCGTTGTGGTTGTCATCGTCAGTCCTGTATTCATTGCATCTTTTATTTTTTCATTCAACTCACCTTTTCTCTTAAGAATCCGTGTGGTCAGGAGTATATCCGTGTCCACGGAATAACCGATAAGCATCAAAAGAGCAGCCACAGTCCCAAGAGTAAGGTGGATTCCGAAAACATCCATCATCGCAGCCGCGAATGCGATATCAGCAAACCCTGAGATCAAAACAGCACCTGACGGGACAAAAGTCCTGAATATTATGAAGACCACTATCGCCATAAGAATAAAGGATATGATTATTGCACGAACAGCCTGACCCTGAAGTGATTTACTGAACTGTTCTCCCATATCCCTTATTTCAACATTGCTGAATTCCGATTTTACTTTTTTGATCAATTCGTCTTTCATGGCGTCATCCATAGGGCCGAACTGCATTATTTTACGAAGCCCTCCACCGTATTCTCTTGCCTGAGCCACCTGGAACCCCTTATATTCTTCTTTCAACTGGTCAGGGGTCTTATCGCTGTCAAAATATACAGCAGTTCCTCCCTGGAATTCAAGACCGAGCTGCACAGGCGAACCTGTCCTGTAGGTCGTATATGCAAGAATAGAAAGTGATAATATGAGCAATATTGCAGGAATAATGAGCATCTGTCTTAAACTGAAGTTTTTAACATAGGCTTCTATAGCTTTTTCATTAATCAGTTCCATTTGAATTCTCCTTTCGACAATTCAGGCTTCGCTTAAATTATTACACAACATATTTACCTTTTGCTATTGTTGATCGATAACGAATCAATTCTATGGTATCTGGAAAGGTACCAGCGTCACACAGAGCATCCCCAATATAAATGTGATCAACCCGAGAGCCAGCCGTCCTTTCCCGAGCGGATCTTCGTCATTGAGCGGTCTTGGATGCCCTGCTGCAGCAAAAAACGAAAGCAAGACCCCCCAGAAAACCCATATGAAACCGCCCTGTTGCTGAAAAAAAGATATATAGAATCCAAGGGAGATAAGGAAAAAAGGCAGAAGGCCGGAGACGATAGATGCTTTTTCGCCAGCCATTGCACGCAGGACATGCCCTCCATCGAGTTGACCTGCTGGAATAAGGTTTAATGCGGTCACAAGCATCCCCACCCATCCTGCAAATGCAACAGGGTGTATTGTTGAGCTCGTACCAGGTATGAAACTTGCTATGAAATCGAACAGGAGCGGGGTGTTGAGCTGGACTTCATAGCCGCCCTGGATCAGCTGTATGGGGGGTAGAAGCAGACCTATTATTGTAACGATGATTGATACAAAAAGCCCTATCAATGGACCGGATACGCCCACATCAAACAGGGCTTTGCGATTTGGTATGGGTCCGCGGTGCTTGATCACAGCTCCCATAGTTCCGATTCCTATCGGAAACGGGATGAAATAGGGCAGCGATGTACGCATGCCATGTCTTCTCGCCACCAGATAATGTCCTGTTTCATGCGCACCCAGCACTGTCATCAACGCGATCGTGAATGGTATGCCTTTTATTGCATCGGCTGGATTGCTTATCGGGTCTGCACCGAACATGAACGAGCCCATCACCATGGTCGTGATAAATGTGGCGATCAACAGCACCACATTCACCCATCTCCGCTCGGATGGAGGTTTGAACGGAGTTGCAATGAGCATATATTCCCCGAGTTCATATTTAACAGAGAACTGAAAACCCTTTTCAATAAAAAAGTACCAGAGCTTCTGGTATATCTCTTTCATATCCACTCTGGGAATCCCAAAGAAGAGTATGCTGCCGTTCTGCTCCTTGATGTCGTATATGGAGAATAACAGATCGATTCTTTGCTTCAGTTCATCAATTTCCCGGGACCTGTTGGAGGAATTATTCATTTGCTTTCTTACTCTATATCCCGTACAATATTCGTAAACTATTCTTTACAGTTTGATGGAGTTTCATAACATTAACTAAAAGGAGCTTTTATAATTTTATGTATTCCGCTTACGAAAATGTCTGATATATTTAAAAACGTTTCAATAATATCAATTGTTGTCTTATTAAGGTGTGATCCATACATTTCATCTATTACATCTCAGCCAAAGGTTATATATTTTTTCGGGAATAACCCTCCTTCTTCAGACGCCTAATGTTAGTGTCCGATGACCCGTTTGTGTAATCTCACCGCTAAGAGCGCAAAGTACGCAAAGGGTATTGCTGCTATGCATTGCGATCTTTGCGTTCATTGCGGTGATTGAAGCATATTGAATAATTACGCCTCTATATCCTGACCTGTGAACATGACCATGCCGGAAATAAAAAATATGAAAGAAGCAATTATCAAAATCCCGAGATTGATCTCTGAGGTTGCAGGAGAATGGACTGACATCAGATCCAGCGTAAAAGGCGAAACGATCGTGATTTTCTCAAAATAAGTCAAAAAATCAGTACGGTTGTTTGTAAGATTCATTAAGAATTCAAGAAAAGGCAGGGTCAACCAGGCTGTGGTCAATAATGCAGCAGCTGTAACGATCTTTGTTCCTGCCCATGCGGCGTTTTTCTCATGTTTGAGGGTCACGGATAAGAGCATGCCTGCTGATATGAAAAAAAATGCTGTGATGGCTGACGTCTCCAGTATCTTCTTGCTCAGGTCAGGCGCAGAAGAAAAGATTCCTGCAAAGACCCATAGTGAAGCCAGATATATGAAAAATATCATCGGCAGCGTGAGAAGAAAGATCCCTGCGAACTTGCCCGTGTATATTGCAGATCTTTTCAGGGGACTGGAAGCCAGTAAATATAGAGTTTTTTTCTCTTTCTCACCTGCGATAGAAGCGGTTGATTTTTTAATTATGAATTTGCTCATCAGCGTCAGACCGAGCATCATCGGAAAAATCATGAAAAATATAACACCGATAGAAGCAGGAAATACTATTTGTGGAGCTTTACCGGAGATCACATCTGATGTAGATGAAACCGCAAAGGAAGTTATGAAAAGCAATACATCCGCAGTCGGACTTCCACCAGTTTTCAAAGTTAAAAGAGACCTATCTATGCTTATTTCAGCGTACTTTTCTATGGAAAGGCTATACGTGGATATTGAAATAAGCAGGATAAACCAGAAGTAAGAAGGAATAGAAGCTTTTATCGTTTTTCTGCATTCGTTATATACAAGGAATATAAAACCTTTCATATTGAGCATATTTATCTACTCTCCGCATTGAATCTTGAAAAAACATCTTCAATAGAGAGCTTCACCGATCTGGCGTACATGATGTCTGCTGAACATGCTGCGGTTCGAATGATGTTCGGGATTTCAGATTCGCTGCTGAACTGAACGTATACAGATTCTCCGTTCACTGAAGCTCTTGCCCCGTGTTTTTGAAGCTCAAGCAGCATTTTCTGTGTCTGGCCGACATCAACAAGTTTAATCTCCAGCGCCCCTTTTCCAGCTCTCTGCCGGAGCGATGCAAGTTCGTCATCCACCATCACAGAGCCGCTGCGCAGAACCGTGATGCTGCTGCAGAGCCCGTCTATGGTATCCAGATCCTGACCTGTTATGAGCACTGTCCTGCCATAAGAAAGAAGTAATTCCCTGAGTCTTTTCTGTGAAACAGGGTCAATACCTGCCATTGGTTCATCCAGCAATAATACCTGCGGGCTGTGTACAAGTGCTATGGCAGTTGCCACATTTTTTATCATAGCCTGTGAAAAACGGTCAAGGCTCTGGTCAGCGACAGCATCAAGCCCGGTCTGCTTGAGGGTGGTCTGGATCATGTTTCTGTCTTGGAGACCATGGAGAGAGGCTGAGAACGAGACCAGTCTTCTCGCAGTAAAATCCAGAGGAAGCTGAGGGGTTTTTGGAACAAAGCCCACCAGTTTTCTTATCCTTGATCCCTTCGCTAGCGGGATATCATTGATCGTGACCTCACCAGAATCAGGTCGAATCAGCGTGGAAAGTATGCCCAGGACGGTGCTTTTTCCACTCGCTTCCGGCCCTATAAGACCATGAATCGCATTTTTTTTGACATGAAGGTCAAAATTTTTTACCGCGACTGTCTTTCCGAATCTTTTATTGAGATTCTTGACTGATATCATCTATTCGCCTCGTCTCATTTCGCCATCACCAGTATAATGGATTGAAAAGAATAAAATCTTTTGCATGAAATGAGATATATATCTTATAGTAAATAGCAAAACATTCTATAAGATATATAGAACCGAAGATAAAAGCGCCATGAGGGGGTGTACACGAATTGCTTCTGAGTCACTAATACCCCTTACAGTTTGCTGGCATCTGCGGTTTATATATATTCAATTGACAGGTTAGGCACGTCTTTTAATTATAATAAGTTTTGCGGAGGACTATAACAGGATATTATAGCCTACAGCAGCATCCTTATTTGCCAGAATGGTTCAATAAAGGCACAAACTTCGTGCCGTAATAAATCATGCCTTTCTCGCTTTCCTCTCCAAGCTTCCTGAACACGGACTTCACCTTCATACCTATATGGATCTCCTCAGGTGAACAGATCACCTGCGAAGTAAGGTTTGGACCCTCATTCAGTTTGATTATGGCAAGGATATAAGGCACATGCTTCTCGAAATCTTTTGTCGCGCTGTGAACGATGGTGTAGGTCAGCACCTCGCCCTCTCCTTTGAACTTGAAAGGAATGATGAGACTGCTCCTCCTGCATTTGGGACACAGGCTCCTGGGAGGATAATAATACATTCCGCAATTTTCACATTGCGTGCCGATGAGATTGTAGACGTTCTTGAGCCTTCTCCAGAATCTTGGTACAGACATTGTTATCTCTCCCTCCCGAAAATATGGACCACAGCTGTTCCTCCAGAGCCTCCGACATTGTGAGTGAGCCCGATTTCAGCACCTGCTATCTCCCTTTTTCCAGCCTCACCTCTGAGCTGCAGTACGATCTCGACAGCCTGTTTCACACCTGTTGCACCAACAGGATGACCGCACGCCTTCAGGCCTCCCGAAGGATTTATGGGGATCTCTCCCCCGATCGCTGTCATTCCTGACTCAGTGGCTTTTCCGCCCTCGCCTTTTTTCACGAAGCCCAGATCTTCGAGGGCGCAGATCTCTGCAATGGTGAAACAGTCATGGACTTCAGCAAAATCGATATCTTTTGGCGAAAGCCCAGCCATCCTGTATGCCCTGTTCCCTGCTGCCACAGTGGCATCAAGAGTGGTTATATCAGGTCTATCATGCAGCGAGAGCGTACCGCTTGCCTGAGCAGACGCTTTCACGTATATGGGTGTATCTGTGTACTTCTTTGCAACATCTGCTGGTGCAAGCACCACGGCAGCAGCCCCATCAGTGATAGGAGAGCAGTCAAAGACATGTAGCGGGTCTGCAACCATGATCGAATTCAGCACAGCGTCTATCGATATCTCGTTCTGGAACTGTGCCTTCGGGTTCATTGAGCCGTTGTGATGGTTCTTGACAGCGACGGACGCAAGCTGTTCCTGCGTTGTTCCATATCTGTGCATGTGAAGCCTGGCGATCATTGCGTAAAGACCAGGGAATGTGGCTCCCATAACGCCTTCCCACTCCCTGTCCGCTGCAGCTGTCAGGGCATGGGTTGTGGTCTCAACATCCACGTCAGTCATCTTCTCTGCTCCGCCCGCGATCACGATATCATGATAGCCTGAAGCCACCGCGATAATCCCCTGTCTCAGAGCAAGACCTCCGGAGGCACATGCCGCTTCTACGCGGGTCGATGCTATATGCAGGCTTGCAAGCCCTGAATAATCAGCGATCAGCGCACCGAGATGCTCCTGCTCAATAAAGCGCCCTCCGCTCATGTTACCAACAAAGAGCGCATCTATTTTTCCGCCCTGGATATTGGCGTCCTGTATCGCGCTCACTCCTGCTTCCACAAAGAGTTCCCTGAATGATTTTTCCCACAGTTCGCCAAATTCTGTGCATCCAACTCCGATAATCGCAACATCTCTCATGAAATCACCTCATAACTTGATCTTGTTCTTGTGTCTGGCATATGTCGAATAATTGATATATATCGGGTCAGCCAGCAGTTCTTCAACACTTGGCGCACCATTTCTTAATTCCTCGATCCTGTCTGTGACATTTATGCTGAAGGCATCGGCGCCTGCGCCGGAACCAAAGGCGGTCACGAATATCCTGTCCCCTGGTTTTGCTATGTCGAGGGTGGCTGCAAGTCCCATCATGCAGGAGCCTGAATATGTATTCCCAAGGCGAGAGACCACAAGTCCTGGTTTGATATGCTCGCTCGAGAAGCCGAGCATCTTTGCTACGCGGCTCGGGAACTTCCCGTTCGGCTGATGGAAAATAGCATATTTGTAATCAGATGGTTTTGTGCCAAGCTTCTCCATCAGACCGGTGGCTGCGGATGTAACATGCTTGAAATAACCGGGCTCACCGGTGAAACGCCCGCCGTGCTCTGGATAAGGCATCCCTTCCCTTCGCCAGAAATCAGGTGTGTCTGTGGTGAAGGAATACGTTGATTCAATTTCAGCCGCTATTTCTTTCTTTCCTATGATGTAGGCAACCCCACCAGCGGCAGCGGTGTATTCAAGTGCGTCCCCGGGCGCTCCCTGAGAAACATCAGAGCCTATAGCCAGCCCCAGATCGATCATGCCAGAGCCGGCAAGCCCGACACATGCCTGGATTGCTGCCGTCCCTGCCTTGCATGCAAACTCAAAATCTGCTGCAGTAAGATTGGGAGTGGCGCCTATGGCTTCTGCAACGACCGTACTTGTAGGTTTCACCGCATACGGATGGCTTTCAGAACCAGTGAACACAGCCTCGATCCTTTCAGGATTCACCCTGCCACGTTTTATGGCGCTACGAGCTGCTTCCACAGCGATCGTGATAGTATCTTCATCAATGTCAGGCACTGATTTCTCGTAAACCATCAATCCATCAATTATACTGTTCGCATTGTCACCCCACACTTTAGCGATCTCCTCGACCTTGATCCTGAAACGTGGGATGTAAGCTCCATACGATACAATTCCAACACTCATTTTTTTTCTACCTCAGTTTCCATTAATATGATGAAAATTAATGCTTTATATCGTGCGATTCAAGCGCACGAATAATGTCTCTAATAGGCATGACAGAAGTGATCATTGGTACACGCTCTATCTCTGCGATCTTTGCTGCTATCGGATCAATCTGGGCAGCTGGAAGCCCGTGGATCACGACAAGAGCGGGTTTTAAGTTTGTCACTCTGAGAGCCACCATCGGTGAGCGTCCTGTGGAGACATTGGTGAAAACCATAGCTCTCTCTGAACTCCATCCGTACAGTTTCAGAAATTCATTGTACGATAGCTGGAGAATTGCCTTTATGCTGTCTATTATAGTATACCCGTACAGCGGTTTTATGAATTCACTTCCTGGAGTGTAAACCACCTCTCCGCCGATCAATTTCGTTACCTCTTCCACTGAAATTGGGGAGAGGTACTCATGAATATCATAAATTGCATCTGCACTGAAATCCCCGCGCATTATTCCTTCATACGAGCGTATCTTAGCACCCCCCCGTGTAACATCCATGTCCAGGATAGCATCAACTATTCTGCTCACGATAAAAATACCAGGGGATTTCCTCCTTCCGCTTTCATAATCGCTTATCACGGAAGGCGAAACTTTAAGAAACGCCGCGAGATCGGATTGAGAGATCTCAAAAACCGTGCGCCATTTTTTCAGCGTCTCGCCCGGATTATCAGAGAGCGTTATTTCACCTGCCATTTTTTCAGCAAGCTTATACCTCAGATTTTCGTAGATCGAGTTCAGACCTGAAGCTGGCGGAGCAGGCGATGAGGCAATGGCTGCATTATCTGTCATATTAACTGTAAAGTAACGATGTTGGAGCATATATAACTAACGAAGGGCACATCGTCAAATAACGAAGTAATGGATATCTAAAAAGTCCAGCTTAAGAAAAAAGGTCAGCCGATATTAATTATCCCGAGGTCCCTTTTGATTTCCTCTTTCTCTTTTTCATCAGGGTCTCTCGGGAAATTGAAAATCTTAGAAAAAGTCTCATTAGCCATGGGACGGTTGCACTCAGGGCAGCCGGAAGTCTGGAATGCCCTCCCTTCGTCTATCATTCTCAAAATCAGGTCCTTTCCGACCCCAAAGTCGCTGAGCGAACAGCCAGAGAACCTCATATGCTGATAGTCTGATAACCCATTCACGATAAGATATCTTGCCAGCTGCACAGCGCGATAATGTCTGATCCTGTTTTTATTTTTTTCAGGTATGAGCTGTGAGCCAGGGACATAGGTGTATGAAAAAAGAGCAATGTTCACTTTAAGCCTGTGCAGTTCATCAATGACCCTTATAGCATCTTCTTCTGTCTCCCCGAGCCCGATAATGAGATGCGTACCCACATTTTCGAAAACGCTTGCAGCTCTTTTTATCCCATCCAAATGCTTTTCCCATGAATACGGCCCACCCGCACTTTTCCCTTTTATTTTATCAAACAGCACCGGTGTGCAGGCATCAAGCGGTATCACGAGCTCATTCACACCCCGGATTTCCAGCTCTTTATACTTCTCATCGCCCAGCGGGAATACAGAAAGCGAAATTGGGATACGGCTCTTTTCTCGAATCCTGTTGATCAAATACAATGTATCCATCCACCAGTTGTCATAAAGCGCGGTCTGGATGCAGGCACGCGCAAGATACCCTTTATCAAAAGCAATTTTAAGACGGTCCACTACAGCATCGAGGTCAGCAGGCAGATACATGCCTCTTGCAATATGGGTGAGATCTGCCTGCGAGCCTGAAGCCTGGGCGCAGAACAGGCAGTTTGCTGTGCACCTCTTTTCTGTATATATCTGAAGATATGCAGTTCTCGGAGGTGTATCCATCTGCACAAGTTCAAGTCCGAGAACTCCCAGGGTTCCAATTGAAGCTCTGACTTTACTCATCAAGTACAACTATTTGGTGGATCATAATATATCTAGTATTATGCTGGTCGGCCTGATCTCAGATGTGCATTCAAATGCTGTTGCGCTGGAAGCTGTGCTATCTGCCCTGAATGAGATGGGTGTGGAAAAGATACTTCATGCAGGCGACATCATAGGTTATAATCCTTATCCGAACGAGACAGTGGAATTATTCAGGAAGAACAGGATAATCTCAATTCTAGGAAACCATGACAGGGCTCTGCTTTCAAAGGAAACCTCTGATTTCAATCCTCATGCTGCTGCAGCACTTGAATGGACCGGGAACGTTCTCCTGCCTGATAAATTCAAATATTTCTTATCCCTGAAAAACCTTGAATCGCTTTTGATAAATAATACACGGGCTGTCCTTGTTCATGGAAGTCCGAGGGATGTTGATGAATATGTATTTCCTGAAAATGCATCTCCTTATTTCCTTGCAGCTGCGGATTGCGATGTTCTTGTACTTGGACATACCCATATTCAGTTTAAAAGGGAATATTCCTCAGGCACGATCGTAAACCCTGGCTCTGTTGGTCAGCCCAGGGATGAGAACCCGAAAGCAGCGTTTGCAGTCCTTGATACTGCATCTGGAAAAGTCGAACTTGAGAGAACCAGCTACGATATCGAAAAAGTGGCTGAAGATATATTTTCAGCCCATCTTCCGGAAACCCTGGGCTTGAGGCTGAGGCTCGGTCTTTAGCACGAGGTGTGTTTGATCGCTTTCACAGGGCATGCATCCACGCATGCACAGCATTCAATGCAATCATCCACACGCGTGGCGTGGGCTTTGCCATCCACGAGATCAAAAACATTCGTCGGACATACGTTTTTACATTCCCCCGCTCCAATGCATTTATCCTCATCCACTTCAATTGTGAGACCTGCACCTTTACTTTCGTATTTTTTTATTGCCATGATTGAATTCTCCCGTACAGTACCTTACTATTTCTATTCTCGCATAAATTTTTCTGATTCAAAATTGCTGTAAACTGATACCAATGTTTCTCTCGATAGCCTGTTGATAGACCAGATCCGCTGTCGCTACATCCTGGATCGCAAGACCAGTTGAATCAAAGATCGTTATGTCAGAATCCTTTGTTCTTGCCTTTCTCCTGCCTGCGATCACCTCACCCAGCTCGCACCAGATGTCCTTCTCCGTGATCAGCCCCTTTGAGAGAGGCACGTTTATCTCACCTGAATGTGAAGCCTGAGGGATATCATCCACCACGATTTTTGCTCGCTTCAACAGCACAGGGTCAAGCTCTTCTTTCCCGGGAGCATCAGCCCCTATAGCATTGATGTGGGTTCCTTCTTCGATCCACTCGTTCATCACGATCGGGGTTCTTGACGGGGTTGTAGTCACGATGATATCGCAGTCGCACACATCCTTGATGCTTATTTTGGGGATTATATCACAGCCGATCAATTTCTCCACCTCATCTTTAAAAGCAAGAGTGCTCTTTTCCGAGATGCTTGTGACCTTGACTTCTTCGATATCAATAACCTCATTTATCCCCAGAAGCTGGGTCTTTGCCTGGTTCCCGGAACCCACAAAACCCACTTTCTTCGCGTTCCTGCCTGCAAGATGCTTCACAGCTATACCTCCTGAGGCGCCTGTCCTCATATCTGTGAGATACGTGCCGTCCATTATCGCGATCGGTGCACCTGTTTCAGTGGAGTTCAGGATGACGAGCGCCATCACTGTCGGAAGCCCTTTTCTCGGGTTGTCAGGATGGACGTTCACTATCTTCACACCGGTAATGTCCTGCTCTTCAAGGTACGCTGGCATCGTCCTCAGATCCCCGTTATGCTTTTTAAAATAAAGATATAACTTGGAAGGCATCTGAACTTTCTTAAGACCGTGCTGCCTGAAAGCCTCTTCCACCACACCGATCGTGCCTTTCATGTCAAGTAGCGATTCCACTTCTTTCCTGTTGAGCCAGAGAATCTGATTTTCCATAATGTACCCTTCTTTAATTCGATAGGAATAATTACCCATGCTCAAAATATAAGTTTCGGATTTGCAGGAAAAGATTGTCCAATTTATTTCGAAATGTTTATGATTAATCAGGTTAAACCAAAAACCTGGAGGTTTTAAAAAATGAAATATAAGAATAATAAACTTTGGTTGATCCTGGCAATAGTAGCGCTTGTTTTATTGAGCGGATGTGCAGGAACGAACACGGGTCCCTCGCAAACAGGAGATAAACAGGCTGCACCCGGGACAACAGCTGGGAAACCAGTGCCAGGCAGTGCACCGGCAATTCATTTCAGCAAATTGATAGAGTATTTGCCTGCTCCCCCCTCTGGATGGACTGCAGACGAGCCTCAGGGCTTCATGAATACAGTTGAAAGCGGCTCATGGAGCATGGCTAACAGGGCATACTCAAAAGGAGATGATGCCAGGGCAAATATTGGAATTATGGATTCAGCATATTATGAAGTAGGCTGGTTTGCCTCATGGAAAGGGATCTATCAATATGAATCCACGGAAGGATATGCCAAGACCACAACTATAAAAGGATATCCTGCACTCGAGGTATATTCTAAGAGCAGCAACGAGTATGCCATGTATGTGGATGTCAAGGACAGATTCATGGTGTATATAACCGTTGATAATGCAGATAAGGATACCCTGAACAACCTGGCCAATGCGATAGATTATTCCGGCATAGCAGGATTGAAGTGATAAAGATTTGCAAATATTGCCGCATTCATCAGGTATATTTCAACTGCAACGAGTTTAGCACACCCAGAATTGTTTAAATATTATTCAGGATATCGAGTCACCTAATGAGCCTTGAAAAACTTGACGTAGCATCTTTGAAAAAATCCGGTTACATGAAACAGCGCCAGAGGGATCTTTTTGTGGTCAGACTGCGCATGCCATGCGGCAATGTTACTTCTGAGCAGCTTGCAGGAATAAGTAAGATAGCAGAAAGATATGGAACAGGGTATGTCCATATCACAGCCCGCCAGGGTATCCAGATACCCAATGTAGATATCCATAATCTCGATGCGATAACAAAAGAACTTGAAGACAACGGGACACCTCCTGGCTCATGCGGGCCGCGCGTTCGTAACATCATCGCATGCCCCGGCTCACAGGAGTGCAACTACGGCGTCATAGATACCTACGGGCTTGGGCTTATGCTGGACAGGGAATTTTTTGGTGAGGATATGCCTGTAAAAATAAAATTCGCAGTGACAGGATGTCCAAATGCCTGCGCCAAACCGCAGGAAAATGATTTCGGTGTCATGGGTGTCCTCAAACCAGGATTATATACTGATGATTGTACAGCATGCGGAACATGTACTTTCATGTGCCCTGAAAAAGCCTTTATAATAGACGGAACCAAAATTAAGATCCTCTGGGACAAATGCAACCTCTGCGGTGCATGTATTGGAGCATGTCCATCAGATCTGATATATGAAGAGTGGAAAGGCTACAGGATACTGGTGGGTGGCAAGATAGGGAAACACCCAAAGCTCGGACATGAATTGATGATTGCAAAATCCCCGCAGGAAACCGTGGCATTATTCAGAAAAATGATAGACTGGTCAAAGAAAAGCACCAATGTTGGCGAGCGGTTCGGTGACTGCCTTGACCGGGTAGGTTTTGATAATTTTAAGAAGCAAATATTATGAACCAAGAAAAAAACACCAGGCTGTTAACTGCAGAAGAGCTCAAAAGCGGGGGATTCATACCCCAGAGGCAGAAGGATCTTGTGGCTGTCAGATGCCGCGCACCTGGCGGTCGATTGACCGCTGACAAGTTAAGGAAACTTGCGGATGTGGCAGAGAAATACGGTGATGGCACTGTGCATCTATCTGCACGCATGTCCCCTGAGATACTGTATGTCAATATGAAGGATATAGCTGCTATTGTGGAGGAACTTGGAAGCCTCTGGGCATCGCCCATAGCCACATGCGGATCCAGGGTCCGCGTTCCAACCGCATGCGGCGGCTGCGAATATAACCCACGTGGATGGACTGACACGCAAAAGCTTGCCCGGGATGTTGACGAAAGGTATTTTGGCACGAGCACGCACCACAAATTCAAGATGGCGTTTACAGGCTGCGTCATAGATTGCATGCGCACAAGAGAGATGGACCTGGGATTTCAGGGCATGGTAAAGCCCGGACTTGTGGAAGACCTGTGCACGAGCTGCGAACTCTGCGTTCATTCCTGTCATTCAGAAGCACTGGAAATGGTGGATGAGCTTCCACGAAGGATATGGGATAGATGCGTATCCTGCGGTGACTGCATCAACGTCTGTCCCTCAAGCGCCCTTGTTGCTGAGAATGTGGGACATGCGGTGTATGTTGGAGGAAAGCACGGCAGGAACCCTCATGTTGCGTATCCTGTTGCGGAATTCGTTCCGGATGCAAAAGTCTTTGATGTGATAGACGGTACGCTTGCATGGTACGGATCATACGGCAAACCCAGGGAGCGCATCGGTTTCACCATAGACAGGGTTGGAATTGACAGTTACAGGAAACATATGAAAGATATTTTCGGTGAGGCTCTTCTCACGCAGGAAGATATTGAAAAACCAAAATGGAGAGATATATTCTGGCGTGGGGTAGCGGAAGCCTTTCCCGTATACGGGTATATTTAGAAGGGATATATTATGCAATTAACAATCGAGCA
>JAPZAV010000130.1 GCA_027460465.1 Candidatus Methanoperedens sp.
CGTCTCCACCTCCACTTTCCTGTATACTACCTTCACTGCCATTTACGTTAACTGTCCCTATAATTACTATGGATGTTGTAGCGTTGAGAGTTATCATACCTCCTCCCGCACCCCCTTGAGTAATCGCGCCGCCTCCGCCTGAACCCATCTCTATACCCATATTTGCAGCGCTACCATAAGCTGGGCCACCTGCTCCTCCGCTTGTACCTCCCTTACCTCCCGCACCTCCATAGCCACCGCCTCCCCCACCCTTCAATCTATTGCCGGTGCCACCGCCTGGACCCTCCCCATTCGCATTATTTCCCCCACCAGCAAAACCCCTTCCACTGCCGTTCAGAGTACCTGATATGTTTATATATGTGGCGTTAATGCTGAGGTTCCCCCCACCCGATGAGTAAGAAGTGACATTCACCACATGGCTTCCGTTTATCCCGAAGGTGCTCATGTTATAATGGTAGCCTGAGATGCTCTGGCTTGCGTTATCTGTAGCAGGATACCAGCTATTTCCCATATGGTCGCCGCCGCTCGTGCTCCATGAAGGATCGCTCCATGCCACAGTCATACTGAAGGTCTCGCCAGGGAAATTAACAGCAGTGACAGTTGTATTATATTCCCTTGCTTCTGTATCATGCACATGCCATTGCGCATACCAGGTGCCACTGTAGACAGTTCCCTTTTTCAGACTCAGGTTTATTGTTTCTATGCCTCCCATATCTGCGGTGACCTTTGATACTCCGGATGCATCTCTGATATCAGCATATACTGCCATTGTATCCCCCGGGCGCACTTTATAAGGCTCAACCGCAGCGTTAATTATGGTGAACTGCTGGGCTTCGGTCGATTTTTGTTTCAGTGTATTGCCTAAGACAGAGAAAAAGATAAGCAGGAATAATATAATTCCAAGTAAAATTCTGATTTCTTTTGGTCTCATTCCATAATTTCAGCCTGCGGTTTGTTTTTTATCGAGCTTCTTTTTTAATCAATACTTGATTCTCTAGCATTTCGATACTCATTTCATATTTGTTTTACACATTTATCTGGTATAAAGCTTATCATGATAATCATGATAACATTTAAATAGAATATGTAATAATTGTAATAAATAAATATTTGGAGATGATATTCATGGAAAGAAGGAAGGTATTATCGGTGGTTATCCTGCTGCTGGCGATACTGCTGATAATAGATACTGCAAGCGCCGCCACCCCAGGAGGAGCCACCGTCGGGGCTGGTGGCACATCAACAGGCAGCGCTTCCACACCCCAGACCAATACCTCGCAGGGAGGGTACATAACCGAGCTGAACATCACGGATGCTACTCAGATAACCTCACGATGGCAGGGTTACTACGGTAATGTGACAGGCGGAAGTATTGTTCTAAAAGATTCAAGCAATACATTTTACAGCTGGAGTGCCAACCTGGCCAACAGCGGTTATGTTTATGCAACCACAAATACTGGAACGCCAGCCTGGTCGAGCGTTGCTGCGGTTACGACAATAACTGACCTTGACACCGCAAGCTACTGGAATTTCCTGAGCAAATCAGACAATATATCCAACACCTATAACACAACCGGATCCATAACTGTTGCAGGTACAACGGTGTCTAACACTGCAAAAGCCCCAACATTGCACAGCAACTTCAATGACTACGTGATCCAGGATAATTCCGCATCTGATATGAGCGAGATTATCTGGGTAGCCGCCATCAACAACGATAAACAGAACTTCAAGAGCGGACTGTCTGATTACGAATTGCTCGTCCCAGTGCATGCCACTACCAGGACGTACTATTTCTACCTGGAAATAATATAAGCAGGATAAAGCTGGATTTTTTCCAGCCTCTTTTTCTTTTTGACTTGCGATGGGTTAATATACATGCTCTTGATAATAGTGATGATGATGATGCTATGAGATCATTATTATTTCTATTGATGATAGGCTTAACAGCAAGCAGTGCTCTTGGTGCTTCACAACAGGTTGTTGTCAATTCTGCCGATTGGCAGGATATTTATACAGGCATGCATTATGCAGGTTTCAATGGTTTGTCTTCTAAATTCATTATCAGCAGCGAGCATGCCCCAACTCTATTAACAATCCTTGATCAATCAAGGAAGAATGTATTCCTTATAGAATCAGATAAGACACCCTTTGCCTTTGGCTACAAGAGCAGCCTTGAAGCTGCAAATTTCAACGTGGAAGAAATCCGGGCTTCGGGCACTGCACTGAATATCGAACTGGCAAAAAGAGCAAGCACAAAGAAATTCATAGTCGTGGACGATTCATACGGATATAATGCCATATCGGTTGCTCCATATGCTGCCAAAAACAAATATTTTGTTTTGCTGGCTAATAAACAGAATATTGATGAATTTTATTCGTTTTTAAAAAACAATGGCGTTGACAGCCTGATAATTTACGGATATACAGATATAGAAGTCAGAACCAAACTGACAGAATTTAACCCTGAGACTATCAACAGGGGAGACAGGTTTGAAAACAATCTGGAAATGGTTAAAAGATATGGCAGCAGTCAGCAGATTATCCTTACAAACGGGGAATTCATCGAAGAAGAGATCATGTCTGGAAGAGAACCAGTTCTTTTCCTTGGAAGAGAAAGTGTTCCTGACCAGGTTATCGAATATGTCAGAGACAGTGATATTAAGACTGGAGTGGTCATTGGAAATGAACTTGCAGATGCAGCTCATCAGCTAAAAGAAGAAACAAATATAAGTATTTTTTTAAAGTTCGGTCAGGGATTTGGATCAGGCGGATTCGCTGAAGTTAAGGCTCTGGATATGTTTCCAGTTCCGAAATATGAACTGAACATTGATATTGGCTCTATTAAATATAATAGCGCTACCAAGTCCCTGGAAGTAACATATGAGAATAAAGGAAAAATTGGATCGTATTTAAGGTCTTCCATAGAAGTCTTTTCTTCTGGCAGCAGGATAGCAACTCTTGGAGACAGGGAACCTGTATTTGTGAACAGGGAGAATACATTAACAGTCGCCTATGCATCAGAACTGAATGGAGAGAACCTTACTGCTAAAGTCACAACTCTGTTCGGAGAGGTGCCCAGGTCACTGGAAAGGGTTCTTCGCAAAGATATGAATATTGAATTAATTCGTGCACCTGACAATTCTGCATTCAATATTTCAGGTGTCTCATATGATAAGGATGCCCACAAGCTCAGGATAGCGGTAAAAAACACAGGTGGAGTCGCGGCTTATGCGAATGCCCAGGTAACGCTCCTCATATATGGTGAAGAAAATATACTCACCCAGAATAAACCAATGCTTATAGAGCCTGGCGTTTCAATGGATGCTGTTTTCATCACAACACTCAGCGATACTAACATTGAGGAGAATCCTCTGGTAAAGGTTCGTCTCAATTATGGAGAGCGGGAGTCTGCTCTGGTAAAAGTCCTTGAGGGAAATTATCCCCTGGAAATCAGGAGTAATATGCTTATTCCTGTCATAGCTGCTGCGTTAGTGGCAGCTGCAATAATTGGAATCATCGTTCTGAGGCGCAAGAGGAAAAGATCTGCATAGGACTTTGCGAATGCCCAGGATAGATTACCAAGCAAAGGGCTGATCTTGTTAAGAGAAATCTGTATATTCCTGGTTCTAAGCCTTATGGTAAGCATTCCTTTAGCAAGAGGCGATTCAGGAGAGGCATCTGGAGGCTACATAACCCAGCTTAATTTTTCAAATTCCAGCTGGACCACGAGTTACTGGCAGGGATTCTATGGCACGATCCATGATGGGAACTTTATTGATCTAAATATGACCGGGCAGGGGGGTAATGTCAGCCAGCGGAACATAACTTCTACTACCAGTATCCGTTTTCTGCTTTTCTCTAACTCGACCCTGGATACCTTTTCTGGTTATTACGCGGGAAATCTTTCCCAGATTGATGCAATTATAGGAACGAAACCAGATAACGCTACCAGCACTTTCTTATATCAGAGTGATTTCATTCTGGGAAGCACCACTATTTATAACGTCCCTACAACTTACACCTATGTCAATGGCAGCCAGCAGTTATCTGCCTTTCGAGAAGGTTTTCTTACCAATGGAAAAACCATGATTTTTATAGTTGAGGTGGGTCGCAGTTATGGTTTCAATAGCGTTTCCTATGATTATCAGGCAATTTTACCCATATCCCAATCCTTGAATACCTATTATGTGTATGCAATCCCGGAGAGCACTCCTTCTATTACCAGCAGTGATGGTGGTGGCAATAGTGAAGTTGATGGAGGAGAGAAAACAAACGAATGCACTGACATAATCCTGGACAGAGAAACCAAAAATGGATTCATCAAAAAGAACATACCCATCTCATATAAATTTGTATCTTCGCCTATTATTTTTCTAAACTTTACCAGTGCAATAAATGCAGATGAAATGCCAGTGACTATAGAAGTCCTGAAAAATTCTCCATGCATAGCGAAAATCTCACCTCCAGGAATTGTTTATAAAATTTTCAATCTGTGGATTGGAAAAAACCATGGTTTCGGAGTACGAGAATCGATCTCTCAGGTATCAGCGGTCTTTGAAGTCAATAAAAACTGGATTGCTTCGAATAATATAAACTCAAGTTCAGTAAGATTGATGCAATTTACCGGGAATTGGATACCTCTTGCCATCAAACAGATTGGGGAAGATGAAAATGTGATATTTTATATAGCCAATCCAAAAATCTTTTCATATTTTGCGATAGTGGGTGAAAAAAATAATGCCGTACCTTCTTCCATCGAGACTCCAATCGTAAAACCGAAAGTAACAGTTGCACCTGTTACCTGGATTCAAGTTGATTTTTGGCTAAAGATATTGTATTTGTTATTTACATTATTGGTTATAGTGTATTCACTCAGAAGAATTTAAAAAACGTTTAATTTAAATAGCATTGGCTCAGATACAAAATTAGCGAATCCAAACTTCATGGAATGGAGGTTAAGAAATGATAGATGTTTATAAAAAGCGTCTGAAAAAATGCAGCAAACTCATGGAATCTGCAGGGCTTGAATACACGTTCCTCACCCAGTCCATGATGGGTATGCTGACCCATCCGCACGCTAAGCCTGAGGCAGTTGCGCCGAAAGATTGCACACATATCATGTCAGAGCTTCGACTGATCAAGGATGACGGGGAGATAAAACGCATTCATGCATCTGCAAAAGTGGCAGATGAATTCTGGCGAAGCTACGTATCCTCGGGTCAACGCACCAATATCGCGCACGGACTTCCGACGCAGAGAAAGCTTGATCCAGGCGATCTGGTGATGATAGATCTGCATCCCATAGTCAATGGCTACAGTGCAGATATGTGCCGCACTTTATGCGTCGGGAAACCTGCAAAAGATCAACAGGACATATATGATCTCTATCTTAAGGCGCAGCAGACCACGATCGCGAAGGTCAAGGCAGGTGCAGGGGTAGCTGAGCTTGAGGAGACCCTGCACGGGATACTGAAAGATGCAGGGCATGAAGAGCACATCTTCGGACCTCCGATCCACGGCGTAGGGATCGAGTTCGAGGAGGCGCCGCTGCCGCCCGGACATGCCTTCTTCCATCGAGACTCCAATCGTAAAACCGAAAGTAACAGTTGCACCTGTTACCTGGATTCAAGTTGATTTTTGGCTAAAGATATTGTATTTGTTATTTACATTATTGGTTATAGTGTATTCACTCAGAAGAATTT
>JAPZAV010000131.1:0-3217 GCA_027460465.1 Candidatus Methanoperedens sp.
ATGATGAAATGGGATAACCAAAGTCAGAGTTATCATCCTGTGGTGATCAGGAACTGCCCGATATGCCATAGCGAACCAGTTCATTAATTACTACCATCACAACGAGCTCATCCAACAAATAGACATGATAACAGGATTAACAGGATTAAATTCAGGAAATCTATCATGTCAATGGGTCGCAGCATATTCTGTTCTCCCCTGGTTTCTAAAAGTCCTGGGATATGCAGTATGCACTGGGATAAAAGAAGAATTTATGGAGAGAATAAAAATATGAAAAAAAGCAGTGTCATTGGATTTGGTGTGCTGATGCTGATAGCTATGCCGGTATTAGTGAGTGTGCCAGGTCATGCAGTATCAAATGCAGACATACTGGAAAAATCTGTTTACTCAGCTACTACTTCTGCAATTCCACAGAGCATGTTTAATGAGGCGCAGGCAATTTTTCTTATAATCATGGTCTTTACTGCGATCAATGTATATTTTTCTATCAGGGCCTGGCCGTCATGGAAACATACAGACGATGACATCCTTAGAGCAAAAGCATTTTTAAGCAAAGATTTTCTATATAGAAATTTCGTGCTCGTTTTTATTACAAGTGCTTCCTTTGTTATTCACACTGTTCTGGGATTCATCGAGACTTTTGAGTATCCAGGAGCCTGGATGCAATTCACACAGCAGATACGCATACTTTCTCTTTTGACACTTACAGCTTCAATGCTCTTGCTTGTTCTTTTGGAGTACTACTGGTGCAAGTTGCTTATCAGAAAAACTCTGAAAAAATAACCTGACCATTTTCTGGAGTTAATTGTGGCAGACCTCTTATATCGCTTTGAATGTTGTTATCGCTTTCCGACATCAATGGCATCTCAGATGATGCCTTTTTTTCAGCATCTGGTGGCTTTGCTGCATCTACTGTGTTCGCTATGGAAAGGATGCCCACCATTGCAACCATAAATAGACAGAATATATTTGTTATCTTCATTGCAGCCTCCGACATATTTATTCTATATGCCTATTGTTATTAATTTCATGCTATTTAATTCTATTGTGAAGCGCCAATTTACTATTGCACGCCGCTATTGTTTTCAGGATTTTGTCTATACGGAGTATTAAAATAGTCTGCAATAAATAAACCTGAATCACAAAAGTTTATTGCCGAATGCCTGCATAAAAAGAAGGCATGGATGCAGCAATTTCAGAAGATGTCGCGCCGCTAATAAAGGATTCAATTCGCAGGGAAATTATACTGCTGGAATCAAAAATCAATCTGGCGGAAAGTGAAATAAAGCAGTTCGAAGACAAGTATCATCTGGCATCTTCTGAATTCCTGAAAAAGTTCGAAAAAGGAGATCTTGGAGATTCGCAGGATTATTTTGAATGGTGGGGGCTGATAAAAGGTCTTAAGAAGCTGGAAGAAAGGTTAAAAAAGTCTGCCCGAGGTTAGTGACATCCTCTTCTTCATAGAGGGCAGATTCTATGATCTGGACATAAGCAGGTATAAACACAGCAATATTTTCGCTTTTTACCGGACTCCATCCTTCCATTTCGATGAACCAGAGCCATTTAATATATTTACAATAACGGACATAAACAATATCAACTCTGCTGACTGGTCTTAAAGATGATAAATCTAAAAAAGGAGGTGAATACAATGATTGAAGATGAAAAGAAAGAGGAAGGTAAAGAAAATGAAGCTAAGGAAAATAAAAGACCAGACCTATCTAAACTTGAGAGAAGTACTGGATGGGAAGGTAATATAGACGGTGGATCTTGTTAGAGTATACCTGCCGCGGGCTGGAATTCAATGCAAGCCATAGAGGCAGCCCTGGTCACAGGCAGCGAAACATGTGCGCTATATTAATCAGGACTGTATTCATGCTATCAGTAGAATCAAGAAATGTACAGCCACAGGCAGTGGAATGGGCAGACAAAATGCGGCATTTGCGGATCTCACCAGTTTTCAAAGATCAGGATGAGATTCGGTCTGCCTGCGCCGGAAGGAGAGGGAGTGAGATGCAGGCTCTGCGCGAACTGGTGCAGCATCCATGAAAGCGGATCCGGTTACTGCGGCCTGATGAGCCAATCAACTGCGTTGTATGGAGTATTTATAACAAATAGATGAACAATATGTATGTATATAATTCCAGTTGAAATAATTTTGTTATGATTATTATTAGCAATATTATAATATGTATTATTTATATGAATAAATATATCTACTGAGCAGTGTAAGTAAACAGTGGCAGGTTGCCGTGAGTGGCTTTACCCCCTCCAAGTGGGAGTGGGTTTACCTCCCTCCTGGCGTATCATATGATGACCACAATTTATCGTCATCATACACTAAAATGATTTTGTGTTAAACTTAATTACTCAATGTAGAGTGGCAGGCCAAACTCTTTTTTCCGATACATTAATCCCACTCCCCATCCTGCCATAATACACTGACAATTCGATCAGATAAGCATAGCGATAGTTTGCAGGGTTTATTCTGGTTTTATTCAATTTTCGCTGTTCAACTACTTATTCTTTACATCAAAAAGCAATAATATCTACCATTATTGTTGGGTGAAGGTAAAGGGAACCCAGGCTGACTTATACAGGCTTGTGCCCTTATAATTTATCGATACATAGAACTTCAAATTATGCTGGCCAGGTGCCATGTGCAATTCGCTATATGGCATAAAAATAGTTAAATCATCATAACGAGAATTCTCGTAACTTGGCGTAAAATCCATCCACGAGGCAACTTTCCCATCTGTAGTGTAGTATTTCTGATTAAAATCATTTAATGCCATCCCATCTGCAGTGAAAAAATATGCATTAGCTCGACCATTCATGTCTTTGAGATTGTTAACTGTAAAGCTAACATGAATTCTCATTCCATATGAATCCCCTTCCCAGACATCATAGTCAACTGAAATATCTTCAATTTTTGCGGATGGGGTAAGAGAGATAGTTGTTGCAGGGGTAATAGTGATAGTTTTTCTTTCCACCTTTAGATTTCGAGTTACTTCGGTCGACCATAGTCCATTGCTATCTTTTACTCGGAGGGTTATTTGATGCGTTCCCATGGTTAAACGTGAAGTGGAAAATATCTTTTCGTCGCTTAGAAAGCCATCAATATTTGAATCCCATCTATATTCGACTATACGATCATCACGATCAGGATCTTCACCGTGGGACATGAATGTAACAATTTGTCCTTCCAGAGCTTGAT